>DUQY01000014.1 GCA_012837565.1 Bacteroidales bacterium
AAACAACTTTTCCTTTCTTAATTTTTATTTGCGTACTCTCATTAAAACACTTTTGTTCCTCCTCGTGATCATAACCAAAAACATTTACTACATTCATCATTTTAATTGCCTCCTGTTTTCTTTAGTAGATTATATGTAATTAATAACCTCTATAAAACCCTCTATCCATTAAGATAAAGGGTTCTAACAAGCTATTAATTAAAACGGTAACGGTAATTCACCAGATGCAACTGGCATGTTTTGTTCTGCAAAATGAAAATCGACTGTACCTTTTACAGTATTAAATAAAGCAGCCCATTCTTTTTGATTTGCATTTTTAGCTGTTTCTGTGTTCTTAGAAATATATTGTTGGGACACAATGAGAACACGGCCATAACTTGCTCCAATTGTTCTGGCTAAGTAAGCATAAATTTGCTTTTCACTATCACTGAGTCTGCGTCCGTTTTTCCCAACAAGCTTTCCTGATAGATGTTCTTTTAAGAAAATGTCAGAATTAAGTTTGTCTGCTACAACAGATGGCATAGCAATTGCTAAAGTTTCATCTGTTTCAGCTTCTGCTTCTAGGAACATTTCAATCATTTGCCCAGTTGCATACATGATGTTTCCGATAGTTGAGTTCGCATTACCTTCTTTAAAAATTGTTTTAATGCCTACTAATTCTACTGCTTTTTCTGTGTTCATAAGACCTACTGATGTAAACCCTTGTCTTGCGTGTACTAATACCTTTTTCATAATGTTTCTCCTTTCAAGAGAACGTATTTCATCTTTACATGCTGAATGCATACAAGACGGCTCAATTATTATAGTAGAGCTCCTAGTTGCATGTCTATAACTTTTATATAGACAGATAAACTAACCAACAATAATTAATTGATTAACTTATCTGTTCATATAAATACAAAAATTCAGCCGAAGGAAAGAAAGATTATCTTCCCAACGACTAATGTGGAAAAAGAATACAAAAAATCAACCGAAGGAAAAAGAGAAACTCTTACCAACAGCTTAAGTGAAACAATAAACAAAAGAAGCCGAGTCCAGCTAAATTAGCTAACACCGAACATTTAGTTAATTTAGCTGGACTTCTTCTCTAGCTGATAATGCCCGTAGGGGTATTAACTGCATCATAGGCAATAAGATTTGTTAGGGGAGTCATAAAAGCAAAGCGGGCGGAGTATCCAAACTCAATACTCATAACAGCTTTTTTCTTCTGCATATCATCATATGAATTCACAAACAAATAGTTTAATCCGGAACACTTTAATAGCTCACAAATAGGATCAGTCTTAAGAGCTACATAAATACATTGATCATAACCCTTTGTCAACTTATTTATCTTAAGTTTCAGCAGGTCTAGATCTTGAAATGCCTTATCTGCTTTTGTAAGGATATACGTATTTTCATCATAAAAGCTTAACTGGTTCATCATATCATTTTCTCCTAAAGTAATTTATTTCACATCAAAAGCTTTATAAATCTTCTGACATGTTCTGCCTACACTAGCATCAAAGCGTACAAATGCTTCTTTTGTTTTCTTAATAATACTAGACACAACAAAAACAACAAAAGCTACTATCAAAAACAATACGAACAAAATAGTTCCTAACATATTAAAAGCCTCCTTTATATGATTATTGACACAAACTAAAAATATCTTTTGATTCGACTCGCCAATGAGGAATCTTTTTTAAAAGCAATTTCTTATCATTACTTGCATGAAGATATATCCTATAGTAATCCCCTACTAATTGCATGTATATACATTCTGTAGGACTATCTAACAAGATACATCTTTTATTGGAAATCCAATACTTTCTCTTACAGACAAACTCTGGGTGCTGCTTTGAAAACTCTTTGATAAACTTTTGTAATTCACTCATCTTATTTCCTCCTATTATATATGTGTTTTAAAACTTGTTTTAAAAAGGAGTAAGAGGCTTTATACAAGCAGCCCCTTACTTGCCTTAAGTAAGTTATCCTATTAGAAAAGGAGATAATACATAGGATAACTTGGTTATATAGTAATAACCTATTTAGGCAATTATTCAAAAGTTTAACCGAAGGAAAAAAAGAATATCTTTCCAACGGCTTATGATAAAAGCCAACAGCTGATCGTGAACTATTTGCTCTTGAGTAACTAAAGCTCTTAGAGACCCCGAAGGGGATAACTGTATTGCGAAGCCCTTGGCTGCCCCGAAGGGGTGTACTTTTAAAAAGATAAGAGATAGAAGAAATTAATCTTCTACCTCCTTGTTTTACTTTATTATGCAAGTAAGTTCTCCTCCTTGTTTCCTCTAAGCTCTGATAACCAAGCGTTTCTAGTTTTTGCTCTTCTTGTTATCTTAGCTATACCAGGAATGTCAAAATGAACCTCAGGAGTTGCTCCTGTTTTGGTTGAGTCAATAATTGATTCTTGCCAGGTTCTGTAACAAGCATTAATAGCTAAGAAACAGTCGCCTCTCTTTGTTGCTGTTAGTGCTTGTTCATAAAGTGCTTTAGAGTCTTCAACAAGAATATCTCCTTCTGGAAGGATCCACTCACCAGAAGCCCATTCTGTCAATTCATCAAATGTTTGATACTTAACAGCTTCAAATTCTCCAAGAACATATGCTGCTGTAAAGCTTAGTGATTGATTTGTGATAGAACCTACAGAAACCATATCTTGCCCTAGTATTTTATTCATAGCTACTCTTATGGTATCTATTCCAAACACACTTTCTTCGTAGTTTGCAGCAAGCTTTTCTTTTATTACAATAGCTCTGTCCTTAATGTGGATTTTACAAAGATCCTCATCTTGAACAATGCACAAACCATCATAATCAAAGTCCATTCCTGCTAACTTATTCATGAGTCTTGCAGATGCTGGAACAATTATAAAAGCATTCCAAAGGCTTTCGTACATAGATAAGATTGCAGCCTTTATTGTATAGCTACACTTTAATTCATTTACTCTTCTTCTGATTTCTCTTATGCTTAAAAAGTTAAACATATGAGCTTCATTTGCTCCTAGTGTTGGATATTTAAATGCATATCCTCTTCCTTCTAATGTTGGAGAGTAAGCTTCATTTTCCTTAAAGATCTTGAATCCAAACATGTGAGCAAAATCACTCATAACTCTATGGTTAGATCCTTTTACTTTAAAAGAAATATTTGTTTTCTTATAAATGCTTCCAAGTTCAAGACTTAATAAAGTTTGCTTTAAGAACCCTACCTGGTTAATGAAAGCAGGATTTGTTTTCTTTAGCATATTAAGAACATACCCTTGTTTTTCATCTTCAACAGTAAGAAGTTTATTATCGTCTTCGCTTATCTTCATAAAATCAACAACACTTAATTCTTCAAGTTTTGATCTTAACCACTGTCCTGTTTTAAGAGGATCAGCAACTAAGAACTTTTCTAAAGCTTGTTTAGATATATTTGTATCGCTCTTAACAGCTAAAGCTAACACAGAAAAATCAACAGACCTATCGAAATCCCAGTCATGCTTATAGCCATTCAGGTCTGAGAAGTAAGAAATCTCACCATCTCCAAGAATAACTACTTTACCGGCATATAGTCCTTCTCCATCAAAAGCTTTTACAAGTTCTGGTTGAGCAGATCTAATATCTTTTGATGCTATACGAACAACCTCGCCACAAGCTTTCATTAACTCTTTAATTGTGTCTTTATGAGCAGACAGTGTAAAACATTTACTGCTTGCTGGTCTTGTTTGTAATCCTAATCCTAATAAATGAACTGGATTGATTTCAAATCCATAAAGATCTGATAATTTAATGGCAAGAAAGACGTTATCCATATATGCCATTCCGTCAGCTAATCCATTTCCTTCTTCATCTTCTGAATAAATGCCCATATAAATTGCAAGTGTAAAGTCTTCTTTTGGGCCTACTTGAGCAATGGATCTGTTTGGGGACCAGAACTGGAACAACCTCGCAACAACTTTACAAAGCTTTTCTTCAGACATTGTTTCCCCTTCAATACTTTTGAACCATCCATTTGTACAAACATCAAAGATATTTCTCAAATCAAGGTCTGCTTTAAAGCCTAAAACAACTTCTTGTCTTAATTGAGAAGCAGAGCCACCTGTTAATATATACTTTATAGCATTAAAAGGACCATCAACAGTTTTATCTCCAGCAAAGTAATTCATAACTTTTGTTACTCCATCTGGTTTAATAATTTCTTCAAACAACGTATTCCCTACTTTGTAAACATAAGAAGGTATTTCTTTGTAACTTCCTACTTCTATGGAAATTACATCATCTTCTTTTATAAAGCCTTGTCTAGTTGCTTTGTTTTCATAAAGAGGAATTGTAGAAACTAAAGCTTTGAGATCTTTCCCCTTTGGATCAGCGACATCAAACTTTTGCATATTCATAGCTTCTTTCTTAAATGCATGAGTTCTTCTACCTTCTACCAATTTCATTGTTTCTACTTTTGTTAGGTTTTTAATTGTTGTATTTTTCATTTTATTTCTCCTTTTCTATTTGTATGGTTTTTAGTTTTCATTAAAAGCAAAAAAGACCTAAAATTAATTAGGCCTTTAAACAACTTGAATAATATAGATGTAGCTGTATTTTCCCTTTACTTCATTGGTAATATTATATTTACCATTAGGAGGTAAGCAAAAATCCATTATGCGTTGTTCAACAGTTTTTTCCTCATCATCTTTTGATGATAGGTAATAACCATTTACAGTACATAACTTTGTAGCAATA
>DUQY01000184.1 GCA_012837565.1 Bacteroidales bacterium
TAAAAGACACGAAAACGGCATTTTTATAGTTCTTAAAAGGCTTTTTGAGGATGAAAGAAAGGCTAGGTGAAAAGTAGACAACGTCTAATGGGTCGTTAGACGTTGTCTAATGGGTAGTTTGCCGTTATCAAATGGGTCATTAGACGTTGTCTGCTTTTGGTTTAGACGTTGTCTGCTTTTTTTATGATAAGGACAAGGGTCTATCTCGATGATAAATAAGTGTTTAGATATAGGGACGAGAGTCTCCTTTTAAGTAAATAAATTATTTATTAACCAAAATTATTGTATTATGGCAATTGAATTTATTCGAGTTCAACGAAACATAGTAGTTGGACCCAATCCAGGATTAAAGTACATAGCTGTTATTAAGAGAGGGAGAAAAGTTCAGATGGAAGACAATAGTTGACTAATTAAAAAATAAAAAAGATACGTTTTTTCTTAAATTTCATGACAAATGAACCGAAAAGACCCAGATGCGAATCTCGGTCTTTTCTTTGTTTATACTGGGTCAACGTCAATGGATATTCTGAGTTGTTTGTGGGAGGCTTGGAATTTCTCCATTAGGACTTTAATCTCTTGTTTTACTTGTGTTATGGAGGCTTCTTTCTCCACTTTTAGCCAAAACTCTTTGGAGTAGTAGTTTCTTATTCTTGGTATTAGTGGATATTCAGGTCCAAGAATTCTTCCACCAAATATCTTTCTTATTTCAAGAGCAAACTCTTCTGATGACTTATCTACAACATTTTTTTCTCTATGGCGAAGACTTATCTTTATCAAACGATAGAATGGGGGATACTTAAATACTTTCCTTTCTAAGATTTGGCTCTCATACATTGAATTATAGTCGCTACTAATAACATCTTTTATGGCTGGATGATATGGGTTGAAGGTCTGTATTATTACTCTTCCTCTCTTAAACTTCCTTCCTGCTCTTCCACTAACCTGAACCATTTGTTGGAAGGCTCTTTCGTAGGAGCGGAAATCAGGGAAGTTAATTATTGAGTCAGCATTCAAGATTCCAACTATTGATACATTATCGAAGTCTAAGCCCTTTGTTATCATTTGCGTCCCAACCAATATATCTATCTTCCTATCTTGGAAATCTGTAATCAGGGTTTCGTAAGATGATTTTGCTCTTGTGGTATCTAAGTCCATTCTTGCAATTGTAGCATCTGGAAAGAATATATTTAAATCTTCTTCAATCTTTTCTGTTCCAAAGCCAACCATCTTCACCCCATGACTATTGCATTCTGGGCATTGTTGAGGTATATTAATGGAATAACCACAGTAATGGCATTTCAAAAGTTCCGATTGCTTATGATAGGTAAGAGATACATCACAACGTTCACATGAAGGGATCCAAGAGCAGGCCTCACATTGTAAATGTCTTGCAAACCCTCTTCTATTTTGAAATAATATTATTTGTTCTTTATTCTTTAGAGCCTCTCCCATATTCTCAAGTAAGGTTTTTGTGAAGTGAGAATACATCTTCTTTGCCTTGGTTGATTCTTTTATATCTGCAAGAAAAACTTCTGGCAATAGAGTTCCTGAATACCTTTGTTTAAGCTCCAATAGTTGATATTTATCGTCCTTTGCATTGAAATAGCTTTCCAAAGAAGGGGTTGCAGAACCAAGAACGGTCTTTGCCTTATGAAGATTAGCTAATACAATTGCTGTATCTCTTGCATTGTATCGTGGTGATGGGTCGTATTGCTTATAGGAAGGGTCGTGTTCTTCATCAACAATAATTAGTCCTAAATCAATAAAGGGAAGGAATATGGAAGAACGAGAGCCAAGAATAATATCATAGCGGCTTTCTTTTATTGGATTTCTTACCTTATTCCAAATTTCAATTCTTTCTTCATTTGAAAACCTTGAATGAAATACACCAATCCTATTGCCAAAGTATTTTTCTAAACGTGTAATTAAATGACTTGTTAGAGCTATTTCAGGAAGAAGGAATAGAACTTGTCTACCTTCCTTAATAACATCATTAATTAGCTTAATATATAATTCAGTCTTACCGCTACCAGTAATACCATGTATTAGAGACACAGGCTTTTCATCCCATTTCTCAATAATGCTATTATAGGCTATTGATTGTTCTGGGCTTAAGATAAGCTTATCAACCGATAGGTTAGATTCCCTTTTCACCAAACGACTTTGAATCTTCTTTTCAATATGAAATACTTCATCTCTTAGAAGAGTTTTTATTGCAGAAAGAGAAATGTTTGGTTGTTTTGTTAGATCTGATTTCTTAATTTCGTTATCCTTATTCTTAGCAATGGAAAGAAAGATAAGAATAGTTTCGTATTGCTTTTGTAAGGTTTTCTTACTCTCTAAGCGTGTAAATAGTTCTTTTAGTTTTTCTTCGTCCCTATATTCTTTAGACATAGAAATATACTCTTCAACCTTAGGTCTATATTTACTACTAAGTTCTTCTTCGGTAATAATAAGATTCTTTCTTATCATTGCATTAAGAAGAGGAAGGATATTATCGTTGCCTGTGGTTTGAATTGCATCTTTTATCTCTATGCTTTCCTTCCTTGAAACTACTTCAAAAACCTTTGACTCGTCTTGGCTAAGGGAGGTTATATCGCCATCGAAATCGGGATGTATAATTATTTTAGTCTCACTCTTTAGTCTAAGAGCAGAAGGAAGAGCAGCCGACATCACATCTCCTAAATAACACATATAATAGGATGCAATCCACTGCCAAAGATTAAAACTTAGCTCAGAAATAATAGGCTCCTCATCCAAGATAGATAGTATGTATTTAACACTAGATACCTTAGGAGCCTTGTCGTGAACATCGTAAACTACGCCTGAATAAATCTTTTTGTTTCCAAGTTGAACAACCACTCTCTGTCCTTTTTTAACCAATTCATTCCACTCAAAAGGAATTCTATAGGTATAAGTTGAAGGTAGGGGTAGTGGAAGTATTACTTCAGCAAAAAGAGTTATTCGTTCAGACATTTTATTATTTTGCTATAAATATCAAGGCTGGTCTTTCTCCCTTGTTAAGGAATAGAGTGTCTGCAACAATATTATAGCCTGTTACTTTATCCAATGAATTTAGATAGTTATGTTCAAAATTCATATTCATTTCAGGACAAGCCATCTTTGTTGCAAATAAAGATCCAAAGCTTAGAACATCCTTCTTAATAGTGAATTGTCCACCATATCTATTGCAACCACTATATCCAGCAATATGAGAATTATCTTTACTGAAAATAATAGTAATTTTCTCATCAGTATCTGTTAGCTTAGGCTTTTTTGAACCCATCTTTATCAGCTGCCATTCGGTTTGGTATAAGTCTATTGTTTGGTTAAGCTCTTCATTATCGTATGTTGGGTAGTCTTTCTGTTTAAAAATACTACAACTTGAAAGAATAAAGACTGATAAGATTAGTAATAAAACTTGTTTTCTCATAGTTACTTTTTGTTTTTGATATCTGTGAAATAATCGTCAATTAGTTTTTGTGCGGCAATATAAGCACTAACTTTATTCTCTAGTATATCCTTTTGAGCTTCAATAATACCTTGCTTAACCATAGGGTTAGTATAGAAACTTTCTTTTAGGTGTGAGTCTATCGATTCAGAAAGGATTTTAAGGTTTTGTTCGTTTCTTCTCTTATAAAAATAGTTATTTTGCTTAGTGTGGATTACGTATTCGTTTACAGTTTCCCAAATCTTATCAATATTAATATTATCATAAGCAGAACAAGTAAATACATTAGGTGTCCAACCACTTTCTGTTATTGGGAAAAGATGAAGAGCGTTGCGGTATTGTCCTGCTGCTATATCTGCTTTTTGTTTGTTTTCACCCTCAGCCTTATTAATTGCAATTGCGTCAGCCATCTCCATAATTCCTCTCTTAATGCCTTGAAGTTCATCGCCGGCATTTGCAAGTTGAAGTAATAGGAAGAAGTCAACCATTGAGTGAGCCACTATTTCCGATTGTCCAACACCAACAGTTTCAACAATAACAATATCGAAGCCTGCTGCCTCACAAAGTATAATAATCTCTCTTGTCTTTCTTGCAACTCCACCTAAACTACCTGCCGATGGGGAAGGACGAATAAAAGCATTAGGGTCAGTTGATAGGTCTTCCATCCTTGTCTTGTCTCCTAAGATAGATCCCTTACTTCTCTCACTGCTTGGGTCAATTGCAAGTACTGCAACCTTATGACCTGTCTTTGTTAGGTTAGTGCCAAGAACATCAATAACAGTACTCTTGCCAACGCCTGGCACTCCTGTTATTCCTAATCTTATGCTATTTCCTGCATGAGGAAGACAACGTTCAATAATCTTCTGTGCAATTTCTTGGTGGTCATATCTTGAGCTTTCAACCAAGGTTATGGCTCTTGAAAGTATTGTTCTATTCTTATTTAGAATTCCTTCAACATAATCGTCTATGCTAAGAGTTTTTCCCTTAACATGCCTCTTAAGAAACTCCTCATTAACCTGCCCTGGCTGTTCTATTGCAGGACTAACCTTTAGGGCAGAGTGTTTATCACTAGGGTTAATTATTTTATCGTACATTTTGTTTTACTTTCTATTAAAAGTTGTTGCATTAGCCTGAGCAGTAGGAGTTATTAGTAAATCATTAATACAAATATGGCTTGGCAATGTAGCACAATACACTATTGTATCAGCAATATCTTCTCCTGTTAGAGGCTTGTATCCCTTATAGGTCGCATCAGATTTTTCTTTATTTCCCTTGAATCTAACCATTGAAAACTCTGTTTCAACAGCACCAGGACAAATATTAGTAACCTTAATATTATAAGGACTACAATCTATCCTCATCCCTTGTGAAATGGAATTAACTGCCGACTTGCTTGCACAGTAAACAGCACCCTCTGCATAAACTTCCTTACCTGCAATTGAGCAAATATTGATTATATGACCTGACTCTCTTTCTTTCATCCATGGAATAATAACTCTTGAAACATAGAGAAGCCCCTTAACATTAGTATCTATCATCTGATCCCAATCCTTATAGTCTCCTTCAAAGATAGGTTCCTTCCCTGCAGCTAAGCCAGCGTTATTAATTAATATATCAATATTCCTCCAATCAGAAGGCAGAGAGTTTAGGTTTTCTTCCACCTCATCTCTAACTCTAACGTCAAAGTTTAGGGATATAATATCAACCTTATACTTTTCTCTAAGCTCTTTTTCAATCTCCACTAAGCGTTCTTTCCTTCTGCCAGTAATAATAAGGTTATAACCTAATTTTGCAAACTCAACTGCTGAGTAATATCCTATTCCAGATGTTGCTCCACTAATACAAACTATCTTATTCATTTTATTAATCAATTATCGCTTTAATTCCGGGTAATACTTTTCCTTCTAAATATTCTAACATAGCTCCTCCACCTGTTGAGATATAGGAAACATCTTTTGCAAATCCTGATTGATTGATTGCAGCCACAGAATCTCCTCCGCCAACTGCTGAGAAAGCACCTTCTTTGGTTGATTTTGCAATATATTCAGCAATAGCAAATGTTCCTTTAGCAAATGAAGACATTTCAAAAACTCCCATAGGTCCATTCCAAAGTATAGTCTTAGAGTCTAAGATAATATTCTTAAACATCTCTATTGACTTATCACCAATATCCATACCCATAAAACCATCAGGAATTGATTGGTCAGAGGTCATTCTTGTATTTGCATCATTGCTAAACTTATCTGCAATAATATGATCAATAGGAAGGATAAGTTTAGTATTATTCTTTTCCATATCTTTCATTAGTTCCTTAGCCATCTCAACCTTATCTTCTTCGCAAATAGAGGTTCCAATATTAATTCCCATTGCCTTAAGGAAGGTATAGGTCATTCCACCTCCAATAATAATATTGTCAACAATAGGAGCAAGGTTCTTTAAAATATCAATCTTAGAACTAACCTTTGAACCCCCAACAATTGCAGTAAAAGGTTTCTTTGGATTATGTATTAGCTTTTCAAGGTTCTTCACTTCGCTTTCCATAAGGAAACCAAAATACTTATCGTTAGGGAAGAAACGAGCTATTGTTGCAGTTGAAGAATGTTCACGGTGAGCAGTTCCAAAAGCATCATTAACATAAGCATCACCAAGTTTAGCAAGCTTTTCAGCAAAACCAATATCTCCCTTTGTTTCCTCAGGGTAGAAACGAATGTTTTCAAGTAACATAACATCTCCATCCTCAAGATTAGCACTAAATCCAGCCACTGTATCAACAAGAACTTCTTGAGTAAACAATACACTCTTACCTAACATTTCTGAAAGATGCTTAGCAACAGGATTCAAGGAGAACTCTTCCTCAAAACCACCCTTCTTAGGTCTTCCAAAGTGAGCCATAATGATAAGTGCTGCCCCATCATCAAGTAATTTCTTAATCGTAGGCATTGATTCACGCATACGAGTATCATCAGTTATTTCTTTTCTATCATTCAATGGCACATTAAAGTCAACCCTTAATAAAACCTTTTTCCCCTTGAAGTTTACGTCGTTTATTGATTTCATATCCTTAATTATTTAAACATACATATTATAATGAGTACTTAAACCAAATTAATCCTTTAGACTAATTCATTTCATATTTGACTACAAAGGTATAAAATAAATAATAAAGAAAAAACTTAAGGGGTGAAAATGAAGTAAAATTTATTTTATTAATAGTATAGTGTTGTAGATTGCCAATTTTTGTTTATTTTTGCAAAGCATTTTTTTAGAAAGGAGGATATGGCATGATAGAGACTATAAATTTTGAGAACGTTAAGTGGTTGCATATCCTTAACCCAAGTGAAGAAGACTTCGATTTCCTTATAGAAGAATACGAATTTCACCCCCTTGACATCGAGGACTGCCGCTCGGTTAACCAAAGACCAAAGATTGACGAATACGACGACTACTACTTCCTTGTACTTCATTTTCCATTTTTCGATAAAGCAAATAAATTTATTAGAGTTAAGGAAGTAAAGATATTTTGGGGTAAAGACTATATCGTAACCATAGGCCGCTCACATTGGGTTGTGAAAAACCTATTCAAAGACCTAAAAGAGAAAAAAGAAACTGCGATTGATGACTTAGCTGAGATAATAGAAAGTTCAGACAGTCTTCTATATAATATATTAGATAGATTAATGGTTGAAACCTATACCCTAATCCTTAGAATAGGAACAGAGGTGGACGGCATAAACTACGATATCTTCACCAAGAAATCAGAAAAAGTAATTGAACAACTTTCCATAACAAGAAAGAATATCATATCCCTAAACACCACCTTCAAACCACAAGTAAGAGTATTCCACAAGTTTGAATCAGGGGGAATAAAAGGGTACGAAGAAGATATGGAAGATTACTGGGGTAATATATTAGACCAGTACCAAAAGATGTTTGACTTAATTGAAGACTATGGTGAGCTAATTGAAGGCCTATCCAAGACCTTCGATTCCCTACAAACCAACAAAACCAACGAGATAATGAAGATACTAACCTTTATCTCAACCATTATGCTACCACTAACCCTGCTCTCTGGCATCTACGGAATGAACGTAAAACTCCCATTTATGGATGACAAATGGGTCTTTGAAGGCATTATGGCCCTAATGGTTATTCTTGCAATAGGTTTCCTAATATGGTTTAAGAAGAAACGTTGGCTCTAATACATAAGCCAAAATCATAACCAAAAACCACAACACCCAACCCTCAAACCATATATCAAACAATTCAACCTTTAAACCATTGTTTATTTAATAATTATTTGTATATTTGCCATAGAGATTCACTAAGTCCCCTTCCCCATATAACTCACAAAAAATTCACCAAAAAATTCCATTAAATCAAAAGATGTGCATCATTCACCCCGAAAGATGTACATCATTTGCTATGAAAGATGCACATCATTTGCATAATGAAACGAAGATTCACCAAATTAATATCAAGACCCCCAAAGTTAAAACGCCGTAACAATTTACTGAAACGCCATAATAATTTTCTAAATCAAAGAAAGGATTTCCTCAATCTTCGTTTCATTTCAGTAACCAGCCACCTTACACAATTAATCCTTTCTTTTAGGAAACTAAACCTTTGAATTACAAGATTATTCCTTAGTTTTGCAATTCTCTTATTTCATCACATCAAATTTCTTGCTAATTCAAAATAATTTTCTATCTTTGATGTATGACATATTAGTGGTCTAAGTGTATTTTAAATGTTCTATTATGACAAAAAAAGAGGCATTAAAACTTTTTGAAGAGAGGAAAGTCCGTACAGTTTGGGATGATAGTAATGAAAAGTGGTATTTCTCCATTGTTGATGTTGTTTCAA
The DNA here is from genome assembly GCA_012837565.1 of Bacteroidales bacterium. Lineage (GTDB taxonomy): Bacteria > Bacteroidota > Bacteroidia > Bacteroidales > P3 > UBA10566. Next base: position 8,315 of record DUQY01000184.1, read on the forward strand.
TATTGACAGATAGTGTTGATGGAAGAAAGTATTGGAATAAGTTAAAACAAAGACTTAAAAAGGAGGGAAATGAAACGGTGACAGATTGTCACCAGTTAAAAATGGTAGCTTTGGATGGGAAGAGAAGAATGACTGATGTTGCTGATACAGAGCAGTTGTTTAGGATTTTGTCGTGCGGGATTTGCAATCCCGCACAATATTATTATAAGGATTTGTAATCCGTAAGATATACAATATTAAAGTTATGCAAATACAAAACAGAGTTACAAAGGAAATGTATTTTATAACATCAACAGTTGTTGACTGGGTAGATGTTTTTACACGTCCTGTATATAAGCATGTTATTATAGAATCCTTAGAATATTGCCAA
>DUQY01000185.1 GCA_012837565.1 Bacteroidales bacterium
AATATAACATAAATCTCCTATATTGCACATAGGCCCAACTGACTCAATGGTTAATCCTACAACTTGGCTAACATAGCCAAAATCAACCATATAATCTTTTTCTAAAATAGAGTGATATTTTTTCAAGTCAACCATATAATCTCCTCACTCTTTATCTGCTAATAAACGCATTTGCTTTTTGATTTCATCAAATTGGGAATCAAGATTGCATTCTATACTTCCAAAAGGTGTTTCTATTATACATGTCCCTTTATTTAAATCGGCTTCTTGCAATATTTCAACATCAGCTGGATTAGCATAATCCTTAATAATAAGTGCTTTGTTTTCTACAACAGACTGGTATTGATCTGGTGATACCTTAATGCTAATGTCTGTCATTTCATACTGCATATTTCCTAGTGCTTTACGGATTAACAAGTGAATCATTGATTTATTAAACTCTATCTCTTCACTAGTAAGCTTTTGACATATAGCAATAATCATTTCAATTATTTCAGGCTCTAGTTGCTTTAACATTATTTCCTTTTCACTTTTAGCTTCTTCAAGTACTTTATGGCCTTGGTCTATTAAGGTTTGGGATTTTAATTTTCCTTCCTTATAACCAGCATCATAGCCTTTGTTTTTTGCATTCTCTAAAGCAATAGATGATTCTTTTTCAACCTTTATTTGGGCATCCCTTACAATTTGGTTTGCTTTTGCAGTAGCCTTCTCAATGGTAATCAGCGCTTCTTGCTCAGCTTGTAGTTTAGCTTGTTCCAACTTGTAATAGAAATCTGCTTTTCTATCTTGTTCTAAGTTATTAGATTTTTTGTCTTTATCTTCCGTAGTATCCGGTTTTATTAGATTCTTTATATTTAAGGTAGTTTCACTTCTTATTCTTTGTCCCTTAATAATATTAGACAATGATTTCATCACCTCCGCCACGGGAAATAATAATTTCACCTGTTTCTTCTAGCTTACGAACAATATTGACAATTTTTTGTTGTGCTTCTTCTATTTCTTTAATACGCTTTGGTCCCATATACTCTAAATCCTCTGCAATCATAGCTGATAATCTTTGAGAAATATTGCTAAAGATAACTTCTTTTACTTCTTCCGTAGAACCTTTAAGTGCTACTGCAAGTTCATGATTATCCACTTCTCGTAAAATACGCTGAATAGATCTAGTGTCAAGTGATATAATATCCTCAAATACAAACATCTTTTTCTTAATAATTTCAGCAAGTTCTGGATCGTCCATATCAAGGGTTTCTAGGATATTCTTTTCAGTTCCTCTATCCACCATATTGATAATTTCAACAATAGAATCAATACCACCAACTGTTGTATAATCCTCTACTACAAGGGAAGAGAGTTTCTTCTCAAATTCCCTTTCAACGGCTTTAATAACATCTGGGGAGGCCCTATCCATTAGTGCTATTCTCCTAGCAACATCAGCCTGCTTTTCTCCCGATAAGGCAGCTAAAACTCCTGAAGCTTGGCTAGGTCTTAAGTAAGACAGGATAAGGGCAATGGTCTGAGGATGCTCACTTTGAAGAAAGTTAATCAGCTGACTTGCATCCGTTTTTCTAGCAAAATCAAAGGGTCTTACTTGTAAGGATACAGTTAACCTATTAATAACCTCCATGGCATTTTCAGCACCTAATGCTTTTTCAAGAATTTGTTTGGCATACTCTATTCCGCCTTCAGCAATATATTGCTGGGCAATACAAACCTCGTAAAACTCATTTAGTACGTCTTGTTTAACTTGAGGGGAAATAGCCCTTATATTAGCAATTTCTAATGTAAGCTGTTCTATCTCTTCTTCTTTTAAATATTTAAATATTTTGGCAGATTTTTCAGGTCCTAAAGTGATTAAAAGCATAGCTGCTTTTTGTCTACCAGAGGTTGCATATTCTGTTGCCACTTTTCATCACTCCCATTCATCATCTGCTAACCAGTTTCGTAGCAAGCTAGCCACTGCTTCTGGTTCTTCGTCTACAAACTTATCAATATGTCTTTTTACTTCTAAATCTTCTCCATATGCAATATCATCAAGTGGTGGTGCTTGTAACTCTTTTGCACTTTGGAGCATTTCCTCAACAGAAAGTTCAGGATCAAGTTCAACAATTTCTTTAGGACTTGTAAACTTATAAATACCAAAACCTAGTGCAAGGAGAAATAGAACTAAGAGAATGTAAGGAATGTAATTTTGAACAGACATTTTAAACACTTCTGTATCCAAAAATACTGGATTTTCAAAACTATGAATGGCAACATTTTGAAGTCCTGTTGCTTTTTGTATAGAGTCAATTAACATTTCATCAATGGGTAGTTGTTGTTGCTCTTTATTTAACTCTTTAAATTCTTCCCAAGTTTGTCCTTCGGGTAATCTCTTTTCAATTTCTTCTTGTTTATATGTTTTGTTACGGAAAGCATGAATGGCAATGGATGATTCGTTTGTATCTATTTTACCTACTTCTTTGGTAGTGCTAGATACAGTCTTATCTACTGCATAGATAGCTTCTTTTGAATTACCTTTGGATTCACCTGTCTCGTTTCCACCTATTCCGTAGGTAGGAATTTCACCAGCATTAGGAACTACTCCTGGTTCCAAACCTGTTTGGTTATTGGTTGCAGAGTACTCGCTTGTCCGATCTTCTGTCACAATACCTTTATTACTATCCTCTATGGGTGATTCATATTTTTCCTTTGTTTCTACATACTGATCGTAATTAAATACAAGGTTTGGACTTACTCTTACATCGTCATACATTTTACTCATTAAATCTGCAACTTTATTTTTCAGATCTTGCTCGGCAAAGATTTTTTGTTCTTGCTGCCTAGAATAAAATCCTTCTAACTCTGCTTGTTCTCCTATGTAAAGGTTATTTCCTTGTGTGTCGATAATATTTATGTCTTGTTTATCTAAGTTTTTCACACTCATTGCTACAAAATTAGCAACACCATTAATTTGTTTATTTGTTAAAGGGTTAGACAATTCAAGTATCACACCTGCTGTTGCTTTTTGTTTAGATTCTAAAAAGGAATTATCCTCATTTGGAATGACTAGGTTAACTTCAGCATGCTCAATTGAGTCTATTAATTCCAAAGTATTTGCGATTTCATTTTCATCCGCTTTAAGATGTTTCATTCTTTTTTCAGATTCAGTTGTTGACATGGTATTACTCAGTGCATCATCAAAGTTAAATCTTCCTTTTGGAACATCTTCCCTGGCTAAAATTAACTTGGCTTTATTAGCATTTTTCTTATCTACTAGTATTGTGCTTCCATCATTTTTTAACTGATAAGGTATAGACTCTCCATCTAGAACACCTGCTACCCCACTAGCTTGCTTGGACTCTAAATTATTCATCAGTACAACCATTTTAGGCCTATTAAAAAGAACAACAAATATAGCCATAATGGCAATCACTATAAGTGCTATTACTATGATTTTAATTTTATGTGATTTTTCAAACCCATTCCATTTTTCCGTTAACTGCTCAGACATTTGATTAATAGTTTCTGGCACTTTTTCACCCCTTTTCTATTCCAAGTTATTATAAAGGCATCCTCATAATCTCTTTATATGATTCAATAGCCTTATTTCTAACTTGAATAGTAAATTGAAGTAAAATATTGGCTTTTTCTTGAGCAATTAAAAC
>DUQY01000303.1 GCA_012837565.1 Bacteroidales bacterium
GCCTCCCTTGGCTTTAAAGTAATGGTTGCAAGGGATCCAAATACCGCCACCTGACAACGCGGATGTGCCACCGTATTTGTCGGTTTTCTCGACAACCAGCACCCGTAGCCCTTGTGCTGCAGCAGTTACCGCAGAGGTTAAGGCGCCAGCACCCGAGCCCACTACCACCAGATCATAATCTGTATTAAATTCACTTTTAGCAGTCATCTACACACCTGTCTTAGTCACTGAGTTGGCAAGCAAAAACCGTCGCGCTACTTAGAGTGCGCGACGGAAACACTTTTTAAACGTAAGGATCAGGGTTAGGCAGACCGAGTTGGACTGTGCCATAGGCACGCGCATAGGCCGCCATGTTATTCGCAATATGACCGCGTGCCTGATGAATATCACGGAAGATGCGTTCGACTGGATTAGTCTTATAGAGTCCAGACGCAGCCATTGACCTCAGCAACAAGCTCACTTTCTCAGCGCAGGTGTTGGTCACATAAGCCGACTGATAGCGGTACAGCAAACGCATTTCCACATCAGGCAATTCGCCTTTGTGAGCAATCTCTAGCAGTTCACCGTAGTTGCGGTGCAAGACCAGCTTGAGCATATCCAAGGTTAAGATTGCATCGGCTATCGTATCCTGAGCCAATGGATCTTCAGCTGTTTTAGCACCATGCTTACCGATGTGCTTCGCCGCATTGTCACAAAACTCGTTAATAGCGCCTTGTAACGCACCTAACGCTGAAGTGGACACTGCACGGGTAAAGACCTGTGCAAAGGGAATCGCAAAGATCGGATTGGTGTTTTCTTTCAGACCTGGAGTGGCTTCAGGTGAGCTGTTATTGGTGCGCTGCACACGGTGCGCCGGAACAAAAGCATCATCCACGACGATGTCATGACTGCCCGTTCCACGCAGACCCAGCACATCCCAGTTACGCTCAATGCGATAGTCAGCCAAAGGCACCAAGAACGTACCGTGCTCCATACCTTCGCCATTCTCATCAGGCGGCAAAATACCACCCAACAATGTCCACTCACAATGCTCGCAACCACTGGAGAACCCCCAGCGACCGCTGATGCGATAACCACCTTCAACCGGTGTCACTTTCGCCACAGGCATATAGGTTGAGCCGACTAAAGTGTCTTGACTTACACCCCAGACATCTTGCTGGGCTTGCTCAGGGTAACGCGCCAACTGCCATGGGTGTACACCCATCACGCCATAAATCCACGCGGTGGACATACAGCCTTCAGCCAGTGCCATCTGAATTTCAAAAAAGGTGCGCGGATCAACTTCAAAGCCACCATGACGCTTAGGTTGCATGGCTTTGAATAAACCTGCGGCTTGCATTTCTGCAATGGTTTCGTCAGGGATTTTAAGATCATGCCCTGCTTGGGTGGAGCGCGCTTTTAACGCTGGAATCATTTTGCGCGCACTTTCGATTAACTCGAGTTCTTTTATTGTTTTCTTATGAGCGATAGCCATAATTAGTTCTCTCAGTGATTTACGCAGATAGTGTTTTTCAATGTTTTACGATTATCAGCGC
>DUQY01000316.1 GCA_012837565.1 Bacteroidales bacterium
TACAAAATCTTTTTTGCTAATTGAGTTATTTTATATATATTTGCAGATTAGAAAATTGGTGTAGGATAACGAATTAGATAAAACTATCACTTAATCAATTGATTTGATACGTTAATTAATAGAGAAAAGGAAGTTTAAATTGCTAAACGAAAGTAAATTATAAATATATAGTTAAGAAATAATCAATTTTAATAACAAACAACTAATAACTATGAGGAGAGAAGTATTTTATCCAGATCAATGATGAGATTTACTAGATCTCAAGAAAAAAGCGGCAAACTGTTCTTACCGCTATAAAAAAATAAAAGACAAAAAGAACGCAATAATTAATATTTAATAAAATGAATGAGAAAATTACTTTAAAGAACAAAAGCTTCACAAAGATGTTTTCTTTCTTAGTTGTTCTTGTTATGGTAGCTTTTTGCAGTTCTTCTGCATTAGCACAAATTCAAGTACGATTAAATTTAACCCCAGATAGAGTTTATAATGGCTCTCAATATGGAGGATTAGATTGGAAGAATTCTAGTGCGAAGCTTGTAAATGCTTCAACAGGAGCTGAAATTTCCGTAGCATCGTGTGATGTCACAGGTTTTGACCCACAATTAGATGTCACTTGTAGATATACCGATAAGAATGCTGGAAAAAACAAATCATGTGAAGTTACAGATTTAAGTGCATTTAGTACAGCAGTTCTGACGAATCCTGCAGCTTATGTACTTGTCCCTATAACAGGATATACGCCAGAAACGTATTCAAAATTATCTTACGATCCAGTAGGTGCTAAATTAGTATCCACTAAAGGTGAAATCACGCACAAATTTTTAAATGCAAGCTATCTTGTACCTACCCTTCTTCAAAGGCAATATAATGGAAGTAATTTACTTGACGGCTCTAGTATTGAGAAATCTTCTATTAACTTGACCGGTTATATCCTTGGTGAATCAGGATGCTATGTTAGTGAAATAACAAATGTATATGCTCCATCTAAAAACGTTGGACTATATAACACTCCAGGAAATCAAGCAACAGTTAATGGTATTACACTTGCAGGACCTTTTGATGTTGCATTTAATTACAAAGTTAACTCATTTAATGTAAATGCACGTATTTTACCAAAACCAATAACAGTAAATGAAGACGCTATAATAATTGCAGATCACCAATATGATGGAACTAATGTAGCAACCATTGATTGGATTACAACAACAGTAGACCCTAGCGTATTATTCTCTGGAATTGTTCTTGGCGATATTATCGATTTAGATAGAACAGTTGGCACTGCTACTTTTTCTGATGCAGTAGTTGCTAATATGAAAAATGTTGCAATATCAGGTTTACTTCTTGACAACATAGGAACATTCCCAACAGACAACTACATTTTAACACCAAATACTGCATTGTCTCATGGCAATATAACTAAAGCAGACTTAGATCCTACATTAGCTTTATCGGCACTTCCAGTAGTTTATGGAACAAAATTAGTAGATATAGTTAACACCTCAATAACACCTGCTTCACTATTATTTGATTATAGAGTTGAATGGCTATATGATAATATTGATTCAAATAACTACCAACCTCTTGTTTCAGAAACAGGTTCTGCTTTAATTAAGGTAAGACTTACCAAACTTGAAGGCTTATTTCCTTCAAATGACGATTTAAACTATAATCCAATTATAGTACCAGCAAACATTACAGTAACACCAAAAATAATTACTGTTGATCTAATTGGTGCTGATAATAAAGTTTATGATGGATCAGATGACGCAGTTGTTAATGCATTAAGTGCAACTTACAATACCTTCCCTGACTTATTAGATGTTACAGTAACAAGAAATGGCATTCTTGATGATCTTGCAATAGATTATTCAACACTTGTAGCAGACTTCACTGATGCTAACGCAGGCCTTTCAAAGACAGTAAATTTTACTGGCGTTCCAACAGAATCAGGACTAAGTTTACCAAACTACACCATTGCGTATAACTCATCAACTACAGCAAACATAACAAAAGCTCCATTTATCACAATGAAGTTAAAAAACACTGTTAATTTCCCTGCAATAGATTTTCCAGCAAATTTTAGCTCAACTCCTTTGTTAGCTGATTTCGACTTTACAGGATTTATTGGAGCAGATGAAGCAAGTTTTGGAGTTAATTTTGCAGCTGAAGATTTCAGATATAGATTAACAGACAACTCTGCAAACTATATTAGCATTGTAAGTCCACAACCAGACACATATAATGTTGTTGTTACAAAAGCAGTTGACAGTCCAGCTTTATTAGATAATTCTACTATTACATTATTAGATCCAACTAATTTAGCAATCATCGCAAACTACGAAGGAATTCAGTTTTCAACTACTGACAAAACACAACTTGTTAATATAACTCCAGTTTCAGTTGTTTTCCCTGCTCAAACCATTACAGAATATGGATGGACATTAAAAGAAATCTACAGTTCAGTAGATGCTTTAGGGGTGCAAATTGTTGATGCTGCTGCTAACCTAGACCCAACAAAGATACGCGCACAAGCAGGTCCTTTATTTATTGAAGGAGTATTTGAGTGGGTTCTTCCAAATAGTATTCCAAATGTAACAGCAACTCCAGGAGAAGCAGTAGATTATATATTTACACCAGATGCTGCTCTATATGGCACAGCATACGGAGTTACAATCGCAGGAACACATCATGTTTTATTAAATAAAGCTCAATTAGCAATAAAAACATCTCCACTAACACAAACTATTTTAGTTGGTCAAACAGTTGGTGATGCAACAATAACAGATCCTTCAGGAGAAGTTATACATAAGAATAAACTTTCTACAGTATATAGTTCAACAGTAAATCCTTTAGTAGGTGATTGGTCATATATTAATCCTGCAGAAGTTGTGCTTTCAACAGGTGCTTTTTCTAAAGACATACAATTTACTTTAACAGATGTTGACTTCTTAAGAAATTATATTTCTCCAGTCTTATTAACAGATCTTGGACTTACAGCAACAGCATCAGTTAATGTTAATCCTTCAATTAATAACTTTAATCCTGATGGAGTACATTATGAATTTGTTTATGGAACTAAAATATCTGATCCAGCAGCTGCACCAATAGTAGATCCATTAATATTTGTTATTCCAGGAAAAGAATTAGCTTACCCTGGTACTTTCACATTCATTACAGATGATGCAACTCTTACTCCAATGGATGTTAATACTATTCCTTATAGAACACTTGCAGCAGATACAACCCTATGGGTTCTTTATACTCCTGTAGATGCTAGTTATGCACCAGAAGCATTCCTTGCAAAAGTTAAGGTAACACCAAAAACATTATACTATGATATAACTTATACCAAAGTATATGATGGAAATGCAAACATTGCTGTAAGCACTACAAATGCAAACCTAAACCCAGCTGGTCAAATTGTTGATCGTGGAGGCGTTTTTGATGTAATTAGCTTTGATCAAGTAACTTTTGATTTAGATTCTAAAGATGTAAATCTTTATGACCAAACTAATATTCTTCCAGCAACATTAACAACAACATTAACTGGTGCTGATAGTTACAACTATGAGTTAGCAATGCCAACCTTAGCTAATGTTTCAATTACACCTGCAAGCTTGACTGTTAATGTAGATAATGTATCTATATCAGTTAGAGAAGTACTACCTACTTTCAATGTAAATTGGACAGGATTTGTAGCTGGAGAAGATTTTTCAACAGCAATAACTGATAACGGACAACCATTATTTGTTACTTATACAGTACCTCCAGTTACAATACACACAGGTGATTTTGCTCCAACTTCAGGAGTTAATTGGATTCAAATTCCAATTGCAAAATTCACCCCAAATAGCGGAAACTATGTAATTACTTACCCAGTTTACGTACCTGCTCCTATTGGTAGTGAAATTAATAATATATTAAAAGTTACACCTGCACAAATTAAAATCTTTGCACAAGATCGCAATAGAGTTTATGGAGAAATAACAACTCCAGTTTATTTCTTTGATAGATATCCTTACGGTGTAAATCCACTTTATTATGATTTTGATGTTTACGAATACACAAGTGCAACTGATTCAATATTGATTGATGATGTAGAAAAAGCAGCAATGTTCTTACAAGCACCATCTATTACATGTCAATATAATACAATAGATCGTCCAGTAGGACAATATGTTATTTCTTTAGCATCAAACACACAATTAAATGCAGATCCATTCTTTAATGATAAATATGAAATAATAGATCATATTGATGGTGTTTTGACAATAAATAAGGCTACTCCAAAAATTCTTACCCTACCTACAGTACAAGCTTCATTATTTGGAACTAAACTTTCAGCAATTGCACTTACAGGAGGATCAGCAACTCACCCTTATGTTTATTCTCAGTTAGCTACTACAGGACATTTCGAATGGGATTTACCAACAAACTTTGTTCCAGTAGCAGGAAATTCAACATATAAAGTAAAATATGTTGTTGACGATTCACATAATTACAATAATGCTATTAATAATAATCAATATAATGATAGTACTATTGGATATTATAATTGGACACCATTAGCAAATGACACTACATTATTAGGTGCTAATTTTGAAGTTAATGTTACAATTAACCAAGTTTCACCACATGTTAACTGGCCAACATCAAGTATCTTATACTTTGGACAAACTTTAGCAGATGCAAACTTAAATAATGGTTCTACTAATAATCCAGTTGATGTTAACCCAACATTTACTTGGACATTAGCAAGCCCAGCAACTGAATATCCAAATGCAGGAATGACAATGTATGAAGTATTATATACTCCATCAAATCTTAACTATTTAGGATCAACAAATTTCATTCCAGTTTACACTAACAAAACTACACCAGCATTAGATGGTTTAGCAACAGTTGCAAATTATGAATTTGGACAAGTATTATCTACAAATCCTATCGTAGCAACATTCACTAACACATATAATAATGTAACAGTAAATGGAACTATTGATTGGGTAAATGGAACATTAACTCCAGTAAATGGTTCAACATATACAGCTAAATTCACACCAACAGATGATGCTAACTATAACTCAAAACTTATTCAAATTCAAGTTCAAGTTAATCCAGCTACTCCAACCATTTCAAACTGGCCAGTAGTTTCAAATTTAGTTTACGGACAAAAAATTGAAGATGCAAGTATTTCAGGAGGTTTAGCACTTAATCCTAACAATAGTTCAACAGCTATTAACGGAACATTTGAGTGGTCAACACCTACAACTCTTGCACTAACAGGAACTAACTCATATCAAATGAAGTTTACTCCAAGTGATTTAACTAAATATCTACCTGTATCAGGACTTGTTAGTATTTATACTGAGAAAGCAACACCAGTAGTAACTGCTAATTTAATAGCAACTACAGCTTATGGACATACATTAGCTCAAAGAGGTTTAACTCTTAACTCAGCAACAAACACTGTATCTCATATTTCTTCAACTGAAACACTTTTAGTTGATGGTTCAATTAATTGGAACACTCCAACAACTACACCAACTGTAAATCAAGATACATATACAGCTACCTTTACACCAACTCTTTCTGGAGATTATAATTCAGTTGTACTTTACATTAACGTAATAACAACTAAAGCAGATCCAGTAATGAATCCATACACTGTAAACAATTACAATAATGGTCAAAAACTAAATGCAAATGCAATAACATTATCAGCAATTCCTGCTTATAATGCAATAAACAATCTATCAATTGCTGGTGATATCACTTGGAACTCTCCAGATGTAACTCCAGTTAATGGAAACAGTTATTTAGCAACATTTAAACCACAAGATCAAATAAACTACAACACACAAATAGTTTCTATTCCAGTTGTAGTACTTCCTAAAAAAGCTTCAGTGTCATGGCCAACAGTTTCTACTTTAACTTATGGTCAAATTCTTAATGACGTTATCGTAACAGGAGGTTCTGCAGTTAATCCTAATAATGTTTCAACAGCAGTTTCAGGTACTTTCTTATGGGAAACACCTAATGCATTACCAGTTGCAGGTATAGCATCATATAATATGATCTTTAAGCCAACAGATAATACATTATTAAGTGATACATCTGCTATTACCATTACAACAACTAAAGCAACTCCAACAATAATCTTAGATCCAGTAGCATCTGATGTTTACGGATTAACCTTAGCGGATAGATTATTAACAGTTAACTCTTCAACAAATGTTGTTACTCACAGATTACTAGCTCAGGAAATGCTTACAGTAGCAGGAACTATAGCATGGAACAATCCTTTAGCAATACCAACAGTAGCAAATAATGAATACAATGCAACATTTACACCAACTGATATTGCAAATTACAATTCAGTAGTAATTAATGTTACTAACGTACCAACAACAAAAGCTACACCTATTGTTGCTGCAACAGTTGCACCATATAGCTATGGACAAGAACTAACAGCGAAAACACCAACATTAACTTCAGCAGTAAACCCAGTAAATAGCTCACTTGTTTTAGCAGGTGGACAATTTATATGGGATATCATTCATGCTTTACCAATAACAGGAACATACGGAGCAACATATTATCCAACAGATATGGATAACTATACATCTGCACCAGTTTCCATTAATGTAACAGTAAACGCATCATCACCATTAGTTACTTGGCCATCAGTTACAAGTTTAGTTTACGTACAAACTTTAGCAGATGTAGAATTAACAAATGCTGTTGTAAAGAATGCTAATAACGAAGGTATAGTAGTTGCAGGACAATTCGAATGGGTAGCACCAACAACTGTTCCAGTAGCAGGTTCAACAACAAACGTATTACAATTTATTCCAGAAAACACAGCTAACTATAATGTAGTTGTAAATAATAGTGTAACTATTTATACAGCAAAAGTAACTCCAGAGGTAATCTTAAATGCAGTAGCAACTGATACTTACGGAAAAACTTTAGCAAATAGATCATTAACAGTTAATTCTGCAACAAATCTTGTATCTCACAGATCTTCTGTAGAAACACTTGCAGTAGCAGGAATAATTACTTGGAATAACCCAACAACAATACCAACAGCAACAAATGCTGATTACTTAGCAACATTTACACCAACTGATATTGCAAATTATAACGCAGTAATAATTGATGTTAACGTTCCAACTTCAAAAGCAACACCAGTAGTTAGTGGAGCAGCAGTTGCAGCTTATACTTATGGACAAGCATTGCCAGCTAACACCATTACTACAACAAGTATTGTAAATCCAAATAACTCAGCTCTTTCTTTAGCAGGAGGAACAATTGTTTGGAAGTCAATCGATGCTTTACCAGTAACAGGAACTAATGTTCACGTTGCAACATTTACTCCAGCTGCATCAGACCTTGCTAATTACAACTCAGTTGATTTCAACGTAAATGTAACAGTGAACAAAGCAGCTCCAGTAGTAACATGGCCAATACCAACCGAAATCATTTATGGACAAACTCTAGCTCAAGTTTCTTTAACTGGACCTCAATTTGCTGTAAACACAATCAATAACGCAGAAGTACCTGGAACATTTGTTTGGGCTAGTGCAACAACAGTTACCCCTTCAAATCCAGCTACATCATACAGATTAAGATTTATACCAACAGACTTAGCTAATTACTATTCTGATAGTACAATGATTAATTTAGTTGTAAACAAATCAAATCCTAATGTTAACTGGGGCACACGTTCTATCATAACTTACGGAGAATCACTTTCTGATATCGTAATCACAAACCAAGTAGCAGAAAATCCTATAACAGGAGCAAACGTTGCTGGAGCATTTGCATGGAACAATCCAACAATTGAACCTAATGTAAATAATGCAGGTTTTGTTAGAACATTTGTTCCTACTGACCTAAACAATTACATCCCATCAGAAACTATCATAGTACCTGTTGTTAATAAAGCTAACCCTGTATTAACACAAACAGCAAATCCATTTATTATTACTTACGGACAACAATTGCCAACAATTACAGCAACAGCTGCTAATCCTAACAATAATGCTTCATTAAGTGGTAACTATGAGTGGAACAATACACCAATACACTTACCTCAAGCAGGTGTATCTACACCATACCACGTAGAATTTACTCCAACAGGAATAGATGCAGAAAACTACAACACTGTAATCTCAGCATTCAATGTTCAAGTTAACAAAGCAAAACCTGTTTTAGTAGCTCCACTTGCTTCATCATTAGTTTACGAGCAAACACTTGCAGAAAGTACCCTTACACAAGGATCTGCTATGAATGCTAATAGCTATGATGCAGTAGCAGGAGAGTTTGTATGGACATTATCTACAACAATTCCAGATGCAGGAAGTTTAACTTACCCTGCAATCTTTATCCCACAAGATAAAAATAACTATGACAACTCAGACCCAATTGGAGTAGTTGTTGAAGTAGCTAAGAAACATCTTGACATAGAAATTTACGACCTAGAACACATCTTCGATGGCAACCAAAAAGAAGCTTCATTTAGAGATGCAGCAGGTAATGTAGATTTAACAGGAATGATAGATGCTAAATATTACAAAGGAAATACAAACGTATTAATTAGTACAATAGCACCAATAGATGCAGGCTCTTACAGAGTTATTGCAACAATTATTCCAACATCAAACTATGTAGGACGTGACACAGCAACTTTAGTTATCAACAAGAATGCTGCAAATATGACAAATCCAGAAGAACAAATAGAAATAGTAAATGCTATTGTTCCTGGAAAGAATCAATATTTCAAAATTCGTGATTTTGAACAAATGACACCAGTAACCGTAAGAATGGTTAATTCAAATGGTAACAATGTTTATCAATCAGATAATTACAAGAACAACTTTGACATGAGTAATCTTCCAAGGGGCACTTATTTCTACGCAATAACATTTAAAATAAATGGTAATGAGTACAATAAGACCGGTCGAGTAGAAGTAGTAGGAAAATAAATAATATAATCTAATCATTTTAGCTATGGGTCACTCATTCGAGAGGCTCATAGCAAAATGAATGATTAAAAAAATTAATAACGAGGATTAAATAAAAAAAATAGAGATGAAAAAAATTAATTTATTTATATTTCTAATGATATCTTGCACCGTTGGACTGTTTGCTCAGAGTGATTTTCAATACGCTCAAGTAGTAAACAACTTAGGTTGGGTCAACCCATCTTATCACGGTATGAGTAGAGATATTACTGGAACATTCATTTATGCTAACCGCTTAAATGGACAAATGAATTCAGAATCATTTGATATACACGGAGGACTACCTTACCAACATTTAGGTTTTGGTATCCAAGGTGATTTCAATAATTTTGGTTTAAGAAAACAATCAATCATAGGTGTTGATGCTAATATTGACTTAAGAGTATCTTGCAACTCATACCTTTTATTTGGTATGTTCGTAGGATATGATTTATGGAGATATGACGGAGATGCAATTACAGATGTTGGTTATAATACTGATTTAACTGGTGTTTATTTACCAAACCATAATGCAACTAACCTGATGACATCATTCGGGGCAACATACGTATACAAAGGATTCCGTTTAGGATCTTCACTACGTTGGAGCATACGTGATAGAGAAACCATCGAAAACAAAAACCTATTAACTTATTACGGACACGTAGAATATGAGTTTTTAGTTAACAAGTTTTCAGTACGTCCATTATTTGTATATATGTGGAATCAAGAAGCAGGATCAAATAATGACTTAGGAGCAATGTTTGGATACAATAACCTCGCTAATATAGGAGTACTATACAGAGCAACTAACTCTTTCAAACCAAAATCATTTGCAGTATTAGCTGACCTAACAATAGCAAAATCTGCAACCCTATTCTTTGACTATGAATTTGGTTTATCAGATCATTCAAGCATTAGATCATCATGGGAACTAGGACTACGTTTTAACCTTAACAAAGCATTAAATAGAGAATCATTTGATAAGAGAGAAACAATCAGAGATTTTGCATGGTAATTTATCAAACCTATAAATACATATAATATGAAAAAATATATTTTAATGGTATTGATGGTTGTTTTTGGACTATCTTCAATCTCTGCACAAGCACAAAAGCTTCCTGCAAAGAAAAGACAAGTTATTGAAAAAACCATGTATCAAATGGATTATGCAAAAGCATTGGAAACCATAAACACAGAACTTCAAACATACCCTGAAGATTATGATTTAAACATTTTCAAAGCAATTTGCTGCTCAGCCCTACCAGAGCACAATCAAGAAGCAGTTCCTGCTTACGAACTAGCAATAGCAAAAGCTAAAACAGATTGTGAAAAGAATGAAGCAAGATATTACTTAGCTAAACATTATTGTGAAATTGGACAAAAGGCAAAAAGCGTTGAAGTTGCAAGCACAATACTAACA
>DUQY01000186.1 GCA_012837565.1 Bacteroidales bacterium
ATAGCTTTTCACAACTGTGAGAACTTCTTCTACCCCACCAACGATAGCCTAACAAACGATGACGCTTTCACCACCAGCTCACCAAGGAACTGGAACTGGGAACGCTTTAACCTAAAAAAAGACTTACTTGCTAAAACATATATTGCCCTATCGAAAGGAAACCTTCCCGCAATAATAGGACTTTGTGAAATAGAAAACCAACAAGTTCTTAGCGCTCTTTGCAACGATTCACCACTTAAGAAAGGAAACTACGACTATATTCACTATAATTCCCCAGATATAAGAGGAATGGATGTTGCAATGATTTATAGGAAAGATAAGTTTAGAGTTATAACACATGAGAAAATAATGATTGATAACTCATTAATCATTGATGAGCCAACAAGAGATATACTATATGTTAATGGAGTTCTAAACAAAGTACCCCTTCATTTATTTGTTGTTCACGCACCTTCGAGAAGAAACAATGATAGAAACAAACCCTTAAGAAAAGCAATATTTGAAGTAATCTACAAAAAATCAAAAGAGCTATACGACAAAGGAGAGAAAAACATAATCATAATGGGAGACTTTAACGACAACCCATGGGACAAGAGCGTTGAAGAAGGATTTAGGACATCGGGCGGATACCACAACCACCAACCACTTCTAATCAACCTTATGAAGAAAGACAAAAACAAAAGAGGCTCTTATACCTATTCAGGACAAATGCTCAACTTCGACCAATTCCTTGTAACACAGGATATGATAGAAAGAATAGACACAATCACCAGCCCTTCCCATATCTTTATACCCGACTTTATGATAGACCCAAACCCAAAGGCTACCAAAATAACACCTTTCAGCACATATAAAGGATACAAATACCAAGGAGGAATAAGCGATCACTTCCCAATATTTATGAAAGTCTTAACCCCAAAACAATAGAAAATGGAAACTGCAAAAGAAGTATTAAACCTTTTATTCGCTCTTTCAGATGAAAAGATAATAAAGCAAAAACAATACTTTGGAGTAAAAGCAGATAAAGTACTAGGCATATCTTCGCCTCAGATAAAACAGACAGTAAAGAAGATAAATACAAATCACAACCTTGCCCTTGAACTATGGGAAACCAAGTATCACGAAGCAAGAATGATATCCACCCTTATAGCAGACCCAAACCTTATCACTCTAAAAGAAATTGACTGGTGGATACACGATTTCGACAGCTGGGATATAGTAGATGCAGCATGCTATAACCTCCTACGCTATAGCCCACACGCAGAAGAAATCATAGAAAAATACATAACCTACGAAGAAGAATACATCCGCAGAACCCCATTTGCCCTTATTGCAGGCTTAGCAGTAGGCATCAAAGACAAACCCGACCAAGACTTCCTTAAATACTTTCCCCTAATAGAGAAGTACGCCTTTGATGAAAGAAACTTTGTATGGAAAGCAGTCAATTGGGCATTACGTCAAATAGGCAAACGTAGTCTATACCTACACCCCAAAGCCTTAGCCATATCCGAGAAGCTTTCTCTATCTGATAACCCCACCCATAGAAAAATCGGAAAAGACGCCTTCCGAGAACTATCAGACCCAAAGACAATAGCAAGGATAAAGAAATAAGATTATTGTATTTTTATTATTTACTCTGAGTCTCTATTATTTCCCAATAACCACTTCTTGTTGAACCATTACGCCTTATTTTATTTTCTTCTTG
>DUQY01000187.1 GCA_012837565.1 Bacteroidales bacterium
AGAATTAATAAGGGAGCTACAAATTCACGAAACTATTCTCAATGCGACTCACTCCTACTTGGAAACAAATGTGGAGCACATACATTCCCATATATAATAACCGATAACCACAGCTCCATTGTCGAACACGAGGCAACAACTTCCAAAATATCAGAAGATCAACTATTTTACTGCCGCCAAAGAGGAATATCTCAAGAGGGTGCAATTGGACTAATTGTTAATGGATATGCAAAAGAAGTTTTGAATAAATTACCAATGGAATTTGCTGTTGAAGCTCAAAAGCTATTAAATATAAGCTTAGAAGGAAGCGTAGGCTAATAGAAATATGAACAATCATCCCAAAATCTTAATTATTCGTCTTAGTTCAATTGGAGATATTGTTCTTACAACCCCAATACTGCGTTGCATTAAAGAACAAATACCTAATGCTAAAATACATTATTTGGTTAAGGCTAACAATTCAATTATATTAAGCAATAACCCCTATGTTGATAAGACAATTTATTTTTCCAATTCACTTTCTGAAATAATTAAGGAATTAAAAAAAGAAAAATATGACTATGTTTTTGATCTTCACAACCAAGTCCGCTCATTAATAATCCGCCTAAGATTAAATAGACCCTCAAAGGTATTTAACCCAATAAGGTTTAGAAAATGGCTGTTAGTTAAATGGAAGATCAATAAAATGCCTAAGAAACATATTGTAGATAGGTATTTTGAAGTACTTGTTGGTCTAGGAATAAAGAATGACAACAAAGGACTAGACTACTTCCTTAGCGAAGAAGATTATATTTCACCCGATGCACTTCCTCTGAGTTTTCAAGAAGGATATATTGCTGTTGTTGTTGGAAGCAAGCATAATACCAAACAAATGCCAACCGATATGTTGATTGAGCTTTGTGAGGGAATAGACAAACCAATAGTACTTCTTGGAGATAAAGATGACAGGAAAAAAGCAATAACAATTGAAAACACGGTTGGGGCAAAAGTATTTAATGCTTGTGGAGCCTATAACCTCAATCAAACATCTTCTCTCATTAAAAATTCATACGGAGTTATAACCCCCGACACAGGGCTAATGCATATTAGTGCAGCACTTAACCAAAATATTATTAGCGTATGGGGAAACACCGTTCCTGAATTTGGAATGTATCCTTATATGCCTAAGGAATCAAAAGCTGAGGTGCATATTCTTGAAGATAAAGACTTAGATTGTCGTCCTTGTCACAAACACGGGCATTCAAAATGTCCTAAGAAGCATTTTAAATGTATGAGAAACCTTGATGTTGATAAAATGATTGAGATCGCAAACTCTTGGACAGCGGGCAAAAACATCTGATTAACAAGAAGACCTAGAACAAAAACCTATGGAAAAAGACAATAGACGGAAAGAAACCCTAGAAAGTTTCGATAAACTCCTATCCATTATGGATGAGCTTAGAGAAAAATGTCCTTGGGATAAGAAACAAACCTTCCAAACCCTTCGCCACCTAACCATTGAGGAGACCTACGAGCTAGCAGATGCAATAATTGAAAATGATAGCCAAGAAATCAAGAAAGAAGTCGGCGATTTACTACTACATATTGTCTTCTATGCAAAGATAGGTTCAGAAACTTCCAATTTCGACATGAAAGATATTGTGGATAGTTTGAACGAAAAACTAATCCGCCGCCATCCTCATATCTATTCTGATGCAGTGGCTGATGATGCTAAGCAAGTTTCAGAAAACTGGGAGCAAATCAAATTGAAGGAAGGAAGAAAATCAACCCTAGAAGGAGTTCCAAAAACACTTCCAGCACTTGTTAAGGCTTATAGGATACAAGACAAAGCAAGAGGAGTTGGCTTTGACTGGGATAATATTGAACAAGTTTGGGACAAGGTCGAGGAAGAGATTGAGGAAATGAAATTTGAGATAAAGACAGGCAATAAAGACAAGATAGAACAAGAGTTTGGCGACACATTATTTGCCCTTATAAACTATTCTCGCTTTATTGACGTTAATCCAGAGACAGCATTAGAAAGAACAAATAAAAAATTTATACGTAGATTCCAGTTTATCGAACAAGAGGTTTTGAAACAAAACAAAGATATGAGGGAAATGACCTTAGAGGAGTTGGATAAGATATGGGATGAAGCAAAAAAACTAGAATTATGATAAGCGTACTAACATTTAACCATTTTGAGGTTAATTGCAGTGTAATATTCGACCAAACAAAAGAATGTGTTTTGGTTGATGTTTGCTGCCAAACAGAATCAGAAAGAAAAGAACTACTTGATTTTATTCAAAAAAACGAATTACAAGTAAAACATATACTCCTAACCCATGCACATATAGACCACGTTTGTGGAGCTGGCTTTATAACAAAGGAATTTAATCTTCCCCTAGAGCTTCATAAAGATGGAGACACAATGATTGGACTACTCGATGCACAAGCAGAAATGATGGGTTTCAATATCGAGGGCATGGAAGATGTAAAATTCAAATATATTGATAAGAACGACATAATAAAATACGGCAATAGTGAACTTATTGTTCTTGAAACACCAGGGCATTGTGCAGGTAGTGTTTGTTTTTATAATCAAAAAGAAAGCTTTGTTGTAGTTGGCGATGTTTTATTCCAAAACTCAATAGGAAGAACAGACCTTCCGACCGGCAACTTCGATACCCTAATGAAGAGCATAAAGGAAAACCTTTTCACCCTCCCAGACACTACCTTTGTTATATCAGGTCACGGACCTGCAACCAAAATAGGTTACGAAAAAGAGAACAATCCTTTTATCAACTAGTAGAATTCTTTCTCTCAATCCTATCCTAAACTCTTATATGGCTACTAATACAAAATACGAAAAAAAAGAGCTGATATAAATTGAATAAGATCAGGTCTTACTGAAACGCTGTTTTAATTTCTTGAAACAGCGTTTCATTTTTTTAAAACAGCGTTTCAGTAAATTGTTATAGCGTTTTAATTTTGTCTCTTTTGCGGGCTTGTTTTCATGAATAGAATTAGAAGATTGGAAACGAAGTTTTGCATCTTAACCCTTTTGGTTATAGTAAACACTCTCTCAACTTGCCAAATCTGGAGTAAATTCTTTGATTCAAGAGTATAGGTCTTTGTTACCAACAACTTAAATCAAAGAAACAATAGTACAAATTAGGCTGTGTTTTGTGAATTAACCATGAAAAATCAGGGTTAATTGAAAAATAAATAAGAGAAGTATTAGTATGATATCGAAGAAATTAGAACCTATAACCTAGCATAAATGCCATATAGTTATGCCTCTGATTATTTTGTTCCTTAAGGCTGATATCGTATATTTCTGCCTCACCATCTCTTATGCTATATAATGAATAGTTATAAGTCCATGTTAAACTAAATTTTTCGGAGAAGAAGTAAGTCATACCAGCCAGTCCAATAACTCCAAAACGTCTAAATGCAGGAGCCTCATTTGGATTTTGCTCAATGCCAGTTGGGGTATATTCTTTTGAAGTTAATAGAACATTGGGAGTAAGTCCTATCCTGAAATGTAGGGTTTCGAATAATTTATAAATATAGTTTACACTTATATCAATATTTGTGGTACTTACTTGCCATAAGTCTGGATATGTGCTTTTTGGGCTTGTCTTACTTCCTTTGTTTGAATAAAGGAATTCTACTTGAAAACGAGAAAGATTGCCAAAATCACGATACACAAATAAACCTCCACTAAATCCTGCCTTATAGAAGCCAGACATTCTATCTCCATCAACTTGGGCAGCATTAATTCCTGCTGTAAGTCCTGCCTTAAACTCTTGCGAAATTGCAATATAGCTATATAGGATTAGGAAAGAGAAAATTACAATATTTTTTTTCATATTACTTGATTTACTTATTTGATTGGTTTTACAAAGTAAATAATAATAATTCAATAATCAAACAATATATCAAAGTTATTTCAAAAAAACCAAGCTTTAAAACCTAATTTATCGGCTTTAATTAAGCTTTCACTTCAATGAATCTCATTAACCTCTCTTTAAGTAGGGGATTTATTTTTTGATGTATTTATTAATCATCTAATCAAAGTATAGATTTTTATTAGATTATATCTATTATTTTTGTATCTTTGCTCATATATTTTGCCGTAAAAAATGAAGAAAGATATTATAAATCAAGACAATAAGGACAGTTCACAAATCACTGAGCAATATATATCTTTAAAACGAATACTAGCTAGTAAAAACAAGAATGCACTAAAGTATATTCCTAAGCCTCTTCTTAAATGGTTTGAAAAGATTATTCACCTTGAGAGGATAAACCGAACTATTTATCAGTATCGTGACTATAAGGGAGTGAGTTTTGCAACTTGTGTTTTAGAAGATATAAAGGTTGATGTGGAAGTTGTGAACCCTGAAAATATTCCTAAAACAGGAAGACCTTTGGTTATTAGCAATCATCCCCTTGGAGGAATTGATGGTATGGCTTTGATATCTGAGGTTGGGAAATTCCGAAGAGATATTGTTTTTCCTGTTAACGATATTCTTTGTAAGCTGCCTGGCTTAAAGGATGTTTTTATTCCTGTAAATAAATATGGACGCAATAACGAGAATCACTTAGCTCTTGAAAGTGCATTTGCAAGCGATAGCTGCATGATGTTCTTTCCTGCTGGCATGGTTTCAAGAAAACAAGATAATATTATCCGAGATTTGGATTGGAAGAAGACATTTATAAAGAAAGCAATAGAATATAATCGTGATATCATTCCAGTTTATACCGATGCCAAGAACTCAAATTTCTTTTATAGGTTTGCTAATATCAGAAAGAAATTAGGAATGAAATTTAATATTGAACTAATCTTTCTTCCTGACGAAATGTTTAAACAAAAAGGAAAGAAAATAAGGCTTATTTTTGGGAAACCTATTCCGACTGAAACTTTCGACACAAGGTTTACTCAAAAAGAGTGGGCAGATATTTTAAAACAATATGTTTACTCCTTAGGTGAAGATCCTAAGACAGAATTTAAAGTTGAAAACTATATAAAAAACCAATAGAAAATGGACGTATCTTATGTTATCCCACAAGTGGATAAAGAGCTAATCAAGGAAGAACTTACTAAAGATATATTCTTTCGTAAGACAAATAAAGGAGGAAGGGATATATATATCACTACTGCTCATCAATCTCCAAACATTATGCGAGAGATAGGACGTTTGAGAGAGATTAGCTTTGGAGCAGAGGGTGG
>DUQY01000188.1 GCA_012837565.1 Bacteroidales bacterium
CGTTTTAATTTTGCCTCTTTTTCGGGCTTGTTTTCATGAATAGTATTAGAAGATTGGGAACTAAATTTTGCATCTTAACTCTAGTAACCCTTTCGATTATAATAAATTTTCTCTCAACTTGTGATAAGTATATCATCTTTGACTTACAAGTAATTCTAAGACCACTTGAGGGTGGGAGTGCTTAGGAGATCTATTTGATTTCCTGCGTACAATACATGCAGCAAAAATAAGTACTTTTACTTTGCGAGACCATTAAAAATGTGTATTACACCATAATTTATTATAAAGTGTAATTGTCTTATAATCTTCTATGGCAAATCACTTGGTCGGAAAGATTAAAAGTAATAGTTATTCTATATCTCTTTAACAAGTTGATTGAAAATAAGGCTTTCTTTTATTTTTAGATATGGGGTTTGGAATAGGTCTATATTTCTATCTTTAAGGGGGAAATCTTTAGCTGACAATATTGGCACAATTTTAGTGTTATATCCTATTGCATCGTATATGTTACCAACAATTGAGGAAAAGGCTTTTGGATTAACAGGTTGATAAAACATATTGAATTGTTCTAGGCCTACTCTTTTTGGTTGTGCATTATGGAGGAAGGTTTCGTCGTTTGATGAGTAGAGTCCGAGTTTTTGTAGCCAGTAGTTTGTTTGGAGTGACATAGAGAACACATAGGTTATGGTTGGGTTATGTTTTAGTATTTTTCTTATTCTTTCAACTCCTTCTATTGCTTTCTCTTCTGGAATAAGAACATGTTTACCCTTTGGTGGTGAAGTAACATATTCATTACAAAGGTTTGTAAAGTATATTTCTTTAGATTTAACTTTGTTTCTTGATAGGTATAGTATATGTTCGAAAAGTCTGCGTGATTCCACATTACGGCTTCTCTCGCCATGGTCTTGTGGCATTGGTTTGAAATAGTAGTCTGCAAACATAACATATTCTGGTACTTCTTCATTCCAGACAAGGTTTGAGTCTTCTCCAATTACTAATATCTTTGCTTCGTATTCCGATTTAAGGTCTTTTGATTTCATTTGTTTTTCTATTAGGTTTTATTAGTCTTTTAGTCTTATTCTGCCGTGTTTGTCCATTAGAGACATTACTCTGTTTGCTCTTTGGTTTAACCACTTTGTTGGCTTTCCTGCATTGCGTTTGAGTGGGGAAGGAAGGACAGATGATAGTAGGGCAGCTTCTTTTTTTGTTAGGTTCTTGGCACTTTTGTGGAAGAAGGTTTGTGAGGCTGCTTCTACTCCGTAGATGCCGTCTCCAAATTCTATTACGTTGAGGTAAACTTCCATTATTCTTTCTTTGCTCCAAAAGGCTTCTATAACTACGGTATAATAGGTTTCAAGTCCTTTTCTTACCCAGTTTCTGCCGTTCCAAAGAAATACATTCTTTGCTGTTTGTTGTGTGATTGTGCTTGCTCCTCGTATTTTCTTCCCTTGCTTATTATGCTCTATTGCTCTTTCTATGGCTTTTTTGTCAAATCCATTATGTTTTGTGAAAAGATTGTCCTCTGAGGCTATTACTGCCTTAATCATATTGGGTGATATTTCATCAATACTTACCCAGTCTTTTTTTAGTCTAACATCTCTTTCAGAAGATAATGATTGTTCGACTGTCCTTTGTAGCATTAGGATTGTGAAGGGTGGGTTGATGAATTTATAGGCAAAGCTTAGGACTATTGAGAAGGCGAAACAGCTTAGTCCTGTTACCCATATTATCTTCCATAGTTTCTTTCCGAAATTTCTTTTCTTAGATTTTTTCTTTTTTGGCTTTGCTGCCTTATTGCTTGTTACCATATTATATATGTATAATCTTATTTTGCATTTTTCTCAAACCATTTCCAGAAATCATTCTGGGGAACGGGTGCTACGAAGGTCATTTTCTCTTTTAGGGTAGGATGTTCTATTGTTATTTCTCTTGCGTGAAGGGATATGGATTTGGTCTTGCTTGTTGCCTTATACCCATATTTCAAGTCGCCTTTTATTATGCAGCCTATATTTGATAACTGAACTCTAATCTGATGGTGCCTTCCTGTTATTAGCTCAACTTCTAATAGACTATAGGTTTCGTTCTTTGAAAGTACCTTGTATTTTAGCTCTGCTTTTGAACCCTTTTCTATGTCTTTTGTTACGAAAGATTTGTTTTGTTTCTCGTTTTTTATCAAGTAATTAATTAGGTAATCTTCTTCTTTGGGTGGAGTTCCAGCAACAATTGCCCAATACTTCTTTGTAACAAGTTTGTCGTGGATTTGTTTATTTAGTCTAACGAGTGCTTTTTCTGTTTTGGTAAAGACAATAACTCCACTTACAGGGCGGTCTAACCTGTGAGCTACTCCGCAGTATATCTCCCCTGGTTTATTATATCTTACTCTAAGATAATCCTTAATAAAATCAACTAAGCTCTCATCTCCTGTTATGTCGCCATGAACAATTTGAGAGTTTCTCTTATTTATTACCAATAAGTGATTGTCTTCGAATATGATTTGATTGGTAAAATTGCTCATTTATAGGGTTGCTAGAACTGACAAGCCTCCTTTAACTTTGTCTTCAATTTCAACATGAACATTTGCATCAAGTGGAATGAAAACATCTACTCTTGAGCCAAATTTAATAAATCCTAGTTCGTCACCTTGTGTAACCTCTTGTCCTTCTTTTGCATAACAAACTATTCTCCTTGCTAATGCTCCTGCAATTTGACGAACAATTATCTTAGTCCCTTTATCTGTTTCTATGCAGATGGTCGTTCTTTCGTTAAGAGTTGAGGACTTTGGATGCTTAGCAATTAAGTATTTACCATTATGATAATTGGTATAGATAACTTTGCCTGAAATAGGGTAACGGTTAACATGCACATTGTTTGGTGACATAAAGGTTGATATTTGAATGCATTCTGTCTTAAGAAATTCTGGTTCAATTATTCTTTCAACCACTACAACTGTACCGTCTGCCGAACTAATTATCTGGTCAGGGTTATGCACTAGCTCACGTGCGGGTATCCTAAAAAACCTTATAATAATTAGTGCAAGAACGATTATCCCTGCTGATAGGAAATACCAATACCAATTCCAATCATTTATCAAGTAATTCATTAGACTTATAAGAACAATAACTATAACAGTTGTTGCTGCAATGATTCTGTAACCTTCTTTGTGTATATACATTTCTAAATTAATTTAATCGTAAAAATAAGTAAGTAAAAATAAAAGGGATTATAAAGAATATAATATCAAATCTATCTAAAAACCCACCATGTCCTGGCAATATGTTTCCACTATCTTTAACTCCCATTTGCCTTTTAAACATTGACTCAACTAAGTCTCCATAGGTTCCGATAATAGAAACTAAGGCTCCAATTATCATAAAGTCGAAGAAGAATAATGGAGTTTTTGTGAGTTTAAATAGAATAATGGAAGCTATTTGAACAAAAACAAAGCCACCAAAGAATCCTTCCCAGCTTTTCTTAGGAGATATTCTTTCAAATAATCTATTCTTGCCAAACTTAACTCCAACCAAATAAGCGAATGTATCGTTACACCATGCAAGTATAAAGACACTAAGAAGTAGGATTGGAATAAATGTGTTAGTGCTAAGTGTAGGGTTAACAATAAAGTTAGTTAGCCCCATTGGAACCACTATATAAACTATTCCTAATATGGTGTATGCTATATTGGTAAAGGGATTTTCTTTCTTATTATATAGTTCAATAATGAAGATAAGAAATACTAATAATAATGATAAGGCTATGGTATATTTATTATCAATTTCGAATGCTTTAAGTGCAAAGCTTAGATATGTTGTAATTGCTAACGTAAAGCCTAAGATGTTTTGAGCAAATATATCTTTTATCTTTGAGTTTTTATAGAATTCGTATAGGGATATAAGTGCAACTAATCCAAAAAAAACTGATAAGACAATAGGATTAAACATAGTTGCAGAAACAATAGCAATTACATAAACAGCTCCAGTTATTGTTCTTTGAGTAAAGTTATTCATAGGCAATTCTAATTAGTTTGAATTATGTTTTCGACGGTGAAAAGATATAATTCCTTTATTTCTTCTTTTAGTAGATAGTTAGGGTTTAGGGTAGTTATGAATTTAGGCATATCTTCAGTTAATTGATTAAGACTAGTTTTTAGGTCTGTTACAATTTGCGAAGTGAAAGTAATAACAATTAATATATCTGGTAGCTTTCCAAATTCATTATCAACTTGGTTTGAAGTAACGGTGATTAAGCTATTCCTTGCACAAGCGCTATGACAAAGTGATATTCCAACCTCTGCCTTCTCTTCCTCCATTTGATTGGTGTGAATGCCATTTGCTTGTAAGTAATCTTTTAGGGCATTGCCATAGGAGAGGATTTTATTAGACCAGTTCCTATATTCAATTAAGGAGTTTAGTTTATTAATCATATCTTCTTCATCCTTGCAATAGACGAACTTCCCTCCATTTCCAACAATTGATTCAGCAAATACCATCACTGGGTCGTCATTTATTGGAGCATAGATATTTGAGTCCATATCTAAATTTGAATATGGTATATCAGCCTTGTCAAGCAATGAATTACGGATAAGCTTTAAAACTTTCCCTTTTTCAGAATTTCCTTTCACAAGTATCTATTCACTAATTATTTCAGACTTTTCTTGGCCTTCTTCGATTAATTCCTTTTCGTCCTTTATCTCTTCTTGCAATTCTTCTTTTTCGTCATCAAATGGACGCTTACCAAAGATTCTTTCTAAGTCTTCTCTAAATATTACTTCTTTTTCAAGTAAGAGCAAAGCAAGTGTATCAAGCTTTTCTCTGTTTTCACTTAGGATTTCTTTAGCCTTTAAGTATGCCTCTTCAATCATTTTATGAATTTCGGTATCTATTCTTTCTGCAGTTTTTTCTGAGAAAGGCTTTGTGAAACCATATTCTGATTGTCCTGAGGAATCATAATAGCTAAGATTTCCTATTGAATCGTTAAGTCCATAGTATGCTACCATTGAATATGCCATCTTAGTGGTTCTTTCAAGATCGTTTAAGGCACCAGTTGAAATTTCTCCAAATACAATTTCTTCAGATGCTCGTCCTCCAAGCAGAGAAATCATTTGATGAAGCATTTGTGTTTTGGTTGTTATCTGTCTTTCCTCAGGTAAATACCAAGCTGCACCAAGGGCTTGACCTCTTGGAACAATTGTAACTTTAACTAGTGGGTGTGCATGTTCAAGCATCCAACTTACTGAGGCATGTCCTGCTTCGTGGTATGCAATTGTTTTCTTTTCGTTAGGTGCAATTACTTTGTTCTTCTTTTCTAATCCCCCAACAATTCTATCAACTGCATCAAGGAAGTCTTGTTTGCCTATTAGTTTCTTATTATGTCTTGCTGCAATAAGTGCTGATTCATTACAAACATTAGCAATATCTGCTCCTGAGAACCCAGGTGTTTGTCTTGCAAGAAAGTCTAAATCAACTTCTTTCTTATCATATTTAAGGTTCTTTGTGTGTACCTTGAATATTGCTTTTCTTTCAATTAAGTCAGGTAAATCAACATAGATTTGACGGTCAAATCGACCAGCACGCAATAATGCTTTATCTAAAACATCAGCACGGTTGGTTGCTGCAAGAATAATAACTCCTGCATTTGTTCCAAATCCATCCATTTCTGTAAGTAGTTGGTTAAGGGTGTTCTCTCTTTCATCATTTGAACCTGATGCTAAGTTTTTCCCTCTTGCTCTACCAATTGCATCAATCTCATCAATAAAGATTATACAAGGTGCTTTTTCTTTTGCTGTCTTAAATAAATCCCTAACTCTTGAAGCTCCAACACCAACAAACATTTCAACAAAGTCAGATCCTGAAATTGAGAAGAAAGGTACTTTTGCCTCTCCTGCAACTGCTTTTGCTAATAATGTCTTTCCTGTGCCTGGAAGTCCAACAAGTAATGCTCCTTTTGGAATCTTTCCTCCCAAATCGGTATATTTCTTAGAGTTTTTAAGGAAGTCAACAATCTCCATTACTTCAATTTTGGCTCCTTCTAATCCCGCAACATCTGCAAAGGTAACTTTAACATCGGTATCTCTGTCGTAGAGTTTAGCTTTGGATTTTCCAACATTGAAAACTCCTCCCATTCCTCCGCCTCCGCCACCTGAGCTTCCGCCTCTCATCATTCTAAAGAAGACTATCCAAATAATAATTAGAATTGCAAAAGGAAGAATAAAAGATAGGCTATCGCCCCAGAAGTTTTTCCTTGTTTCGTTTGTCAAAGTTATCCTACTAGAACTTATTATCTCGTTCTTGCGAAACTCACTTTCTATTCCAATTGTATCTTTTGCTATCCATTGGTTCTCCACATCTTTTAGCTGATCTCTGAAATATTGGAAGTCACCAAACTTATATACATAGAATGCGTTTTTTGGTGTAGGTTGGGTTCCGAAAAGTCCTGACTTAGGTTTCAAATCATTATATGTAGTATCTGACTCTAAGGCCTTTGCTTCTATATATATTTCTGCAAACTCTTTGTTTATTACTGAGATTTTTGTGTAATCCTTTTTTAATAGGACCTGTTGTAACTTATCCCATCCAATTTCTTTATTGATTTTATTATCTCCATTATCGGTAAAAAACAAAATGCCGATAAAAATAAATATTGCAATGTATATCCAATATATATTAAATGTAAACTTTGGCTTTTTACCTAAAGGGTTCTTGAAGCTGGGTTTTTTATCTTTTGAATTATTTGTATTCATAAACTTCTCTAATATATTATTCTATATTCTCCAAATGCTTTTGAGGAGCATCTTTCCACATTTGTTCTATTTTGTAGAAATCTCTTGTCTCTTCAAGCATAACGTGAACTATCACATCGAAATAATCTAGTAAAACCCATTGACAATTTTGAAGACCTTCAACTTTCTTTGGGTTTATTCCTGTTGATTTTTTTATCTCAAGATCTACAGCTTCTGATATTGTGTCCACATGTGAAGGAGAGTTTCCTGTACAGATAACATAATAATCAAATAACGAACCCTCGACATTCCTTAAATCTATTGTCGTTATATCTTTTGCTTTCTTGTCTTGCATCCCTTTGATTGCTATCTCAACCATTATTTGGGATAATTTATTTTCTATTTTCTTTACTACCATTAAGTGATTTATTTAACTTGCAAATATATAAAATAATAACCAACGAAATGAATTTAACCGTATTTTTATTCGTTGCACTACTATAAAACATTTTATTTTTCATGAAAATATAGGTCTAATCCAAATCTTTGTTTCAGCTTTCTAACTCTGCGTTTTAAAAATTTATTATGGTGATTCAGCAAATTCTTTCTTCACTTTATTAAAATTCTTATTTGATTTGGACTTAAAACCATAAAATGTATTTATATTTGTAACGATTTTCTTTAAACTATATGATTAATGAGTGAAAATAAATATAATATATTATGGCATGAGTCTTTGGCCTCTACCCAGACTTATTTAATGGATTTAGATCTTAGTAAGCTCGCTGAATGGACTGTTATTATTGCTAAAAACCAAACTAGTGGTAGGGGGCAAAATAAGAATGTATGGGAAACTGAGGATTGTAAAAATCTTTGCTTCTCTATATTGCTTAAGCCTTGTTTTATTAATATAGCAGATCAGTTTATTTTAACTCAAATCCTGTCTCTTGGAATTTACGACTTCTTATCCAAGTATATTCAAGATGTATTCATTAAGTGGCCTAATGATATATATGTGAAAAAGAATAAAATTGCAGGCATACTAGTTAATAACAAATTACAGGGGGAGGAATTTTCTTTTTCTATTTGTGGTATAGGATTAAACGTTAATCAAACTTCCTTTTTTAATGCACCAAATCCAACATCAATGAAGATTGAGTTAGGATATGATTCTAGTATTGAAGTTCTTTTATGTGATCTTCTTGATTGCATTTACAATAGATATGATAGATTAAAAGATAGTAAGGTTTTTGATTACAAGGAAGATTATATGTCAAAACTACTATATAATAATAAATGGGCTAAATACGAATATGAAGGGTCGCTACTTGATGCAAAAATTCTAGATGTTAATCAATATGGTCATCTTATATTAACTAAAAAAGATAAAACTAGATTTTTAGCAGACTTAAAACAGCTGAAATTCTGTCATTGATTAATAACTAACGGCTATTTAGTTTAAAATAATTATTTCATTTTAATGTAGTTGGCTTTCTAGTAATAGCTTTTTATATGTTTTTTTTCAAAAAAATTAGGTAGGGATGTTGAAAGTTAGTATTTTTGCACTCTCTTTTAAACAAAGTGATTGCTCTTTGAAACATATGACTTACTAACTAAATCAATTATTTGCAATAAAATGATGAAATAATAGGTCATATCAGAAAAATTTTATAATTTTGCAATCCCTTTTTGTTTAAATAAGGGAAATGCCGATGTAGCTCAGTTGGCCAGAGCAGCTGATTTGTAATCAGCTGGTCGGGGGTTCGAATCCCTCCATCGGCTCATAAAGTTAAGGGAAGGTTCCGGAGTGGTTAAACGGGACAGACTGTAAATCTGTTTGCTTAGGCATACGTTGGTTCGAACCCAACCCTTCCCACAAATTATAGTGTTTATCCTTTCTAAGGATTAGGCATAAAGTTTAAATTATACAAGCGGAAGTAGCTCATTTGGTAGAGCGATAGCCTTCCAAGCTATAGGTGGCGGGTTCGAGGCCCGTCTTCCGCTCAAAGCTTCAATAGAGCGAGTTAGGGTATCTTAGCTCGTTCTTGTTGGCATAAATAATGTTAAGCCGTTGTAGCTCAGTGGTAGAGTACTTCCTTGGTAAGGAAGGGGTCACGAGTTCAACTCTCGTCAATGGCTCTTTCAAAACTTAAGGTTTATATAGAAAACAAAATTAAAAACAATTTATTAATACGTCAATTATTATGGCAAAAGAAAAATTCGACCGTTCCAAAGCCCACGTTAACATTGGTACAATTGGTCACGTTGACCACGGTAAAACAACATTAACAGCTGCTATTACTAGTGTATTGGCAGGTAAAGGTTTATCCACAATGATGTCTTTTGATTCAATCGACTCAGCTCCTGAAGAAAAGGAAAGAGGGATTACAATTAACACTTCTCACGTTGAGTATCAAACAGCAACCCGCCACTATGCTCACGTTGACTGTCCAGGTCACGCGGATTATGTAAAGAACATGGTTACTGGTGCTGCTCAAATGGACGGTGCAATCATTGTTGTTGCAGCTACTGATGGTCCAATGCCTCAAACTCGTGAACATATTCTATTAGCACGCCAAGTTGGTGTTCCTCGTCTTGTTGTTTTCATGAATAAGGTAGACTTAGTTGACGATGAAGAATTGTTAGAATTAGTTGAAATGGAAATTCGTGATTTATTAAGTTTCTATTCATTCGATGGTGATAATACTCCTATTATTCGTGGATCTGCTTTAGGTGGATTAAACAACGAGCCAGTATGGGTTGAAAAAATCATGGAATTAATGGAAGCTGTTGATACATGGATTCCACTTCCTCCAAGAGACGTAGATAAAGATTTCTTAATGCCTATTGAAGACGTGTTCTCAATTACAGGACGTGGTACAGTTGCTACTGGTCGTATTGAAACAGGTGTAATTAACTCAAGTGATCCAGTTGATATTATCGGTATGGGTGCTGAGAAACTAAAATCTGTTGTTACAGGAGTAGAAATGTTCCGTAAAATATTAGACAGAGGTGAAGCTGGAGATAACGTAGGTTTATTGCTTCGTGGAATTGATAAAGAAGAAATCCGTCGTGGTATGGTTATCGCGAAAGTTGGTTCTGTTAAGCCACATAGCAAGTTTAAAGCTTCTGTAGTTATTTTGAAAAAAGAAGAAGGTGGACGTCATACTCCATTCCATAACAAATACCGTCCTCAGTTCTACTTTAGAACAACTGACGTAACCGGTGAAATCACTCTTCCAGAAGGAGTTGAAATGGTTATGCCTGGGGATAACTTAGAAATTACAGTAAATCTTATTGCAGCAATTGCATTGAATGTTAACCTTAAATTCGCTATCCGTGAAGGAGGAAGAACAGTAGGTGCTGGTCAAGTTACTGAATTACTAGATTAAATAATATAAAATTATGAAGAGAAAATCTCTTCATAATTTTTTTAGGGACATAGTTCAACGGCAGAATAGCGGTCTCCAAAACCGTTGATGGGGGTTCGAATCCCTCTGTCCCTGCTAAAATAAAAATAAATATTGATGTCTAAGATAATTAATTACGTTAAAGACAGCTACGATGAACTTATGTATAAGGTATCGTGGCCAACAATGGCAGAGTTACAAAATAGTACTATTGTAGTGTTTGTAGCTTCACTTATTATAGCCCTAATAATTTTCTTTATGGATATATCTTGTGGAGTCCATCCAACATTGTTTTGGAAAGGCCTACTTGGTTACTTGTATAGCATGATGGGGTAGTTCCCTTCTTGCTTATTTTATATATCTTGCTTCCCATCGACAACATGTCACTGAGATGTATAAAAGGCAAACATATGTTTATTTTTGATAATTATTCGATTAACTAATTTCAGATTATGAGTGAGCAAACTAAGAAATGGTATGTTTTGAGAGCAATCTCTGGAAAGGAAAAGAAAACTAAAGAGTATATTGATAATGAAATTTCCAGACTTGGTTTACAAGATTATGTTTCTCAAGTTTTAATTCCAGTCGAAAGAGTTTATTCAGTACGTAATGGTAAAAGAGTATCTAAAGATAGAAATCTTTTTCCTGGTTATATATTGATTGAAGCTAACTTGGTTGGTGAAATTGCTCATATTGTTAAGAGTGTTCCTAATGTGATACATTTCCTTTCTGAGAAAAACGGAGACCCTGTTCCTATTCAGGAAGATGAGGTAAAACGTATTCTTGGTCAGGTTGATGAATTGCAAGGTCAAAATGAAGAATTAACAGATCCATTTATTATAGGTGAGTCTGTAAAAATTGTTGATGGACCATTTAGTAATTTCTCTGGTACAATTGAAGAAATAAATGATGAGAAGAAAAAATTGAAAGTTACGGTTAAAATTTTTGGTCGTAAAACTCCAGTTGAGCTTTCTTTTATTCAGGTTGAAAAAGAATAATTATAATTTAATTTTTTAATAATCTTTAAGCACAGTCACAAAATGGCAAAAGAAGTTGCAGGATTAATTAAATTACAAATCAAAGGAGCTGCTGCAAACCCATCTCCACCAGTAGGACCTGCATTAGGTGCTAAGGGTGTTAATATCATGGAATTTTGTAAACAGTTTAACGCTCGTACACAGGAACAAGCTGGTAAAGTTGTACCAGTTATTATTACTGTTTATGGTGATAAATCTTTTGATTTCGTAATTAAAACTCCACCTGTTGCTATACAATTGAAAGAAGTTACTAAACTTAAAAGTGGTTCAGCAGAACCTAATAGAGATAAGGTAGCTTCTGTAACAATGGATCAAGTAAGAACAATAGCTGAAGCAAAAATGGTCGACCTAAATTGCTTTACTATAGATTCTGCTATGTCTATTGTTTCAGGTACAGCAAGAAGTATGGGTATCACTGTTAAAGAATAATCTTTAACAAGTATTAATTAGAATTTTCGCAAAAAAAAATGGCAAAACAATCGAAAAAACAAAAAGAGGCTTTAGCTAAACATGATTTAACTAAGCAATACTCTCTTGAAGAAGCTGTTGCAATTGTGAAGGACATTACATTTACTAAATTTGATGCATCAGTTGATATTGATGTTCGCTTAGGAGTTGACCCTCGTAAAGCAAATCAAATGGTTAGAGGTATTGTTACTTTACCACATGGTACAGGTAAAACAAAAAGAGTATTAGTTCTTTGTACTCCTGATAAGGAGGAAGAAGCTAAGGCAGCCGGAGCTGATTATTTTGGTCTAGATGAATATCTTGATAAAATAAAAGGCGGTTGGACGGATATCGATGTAATTATTACAATGCCAAGTGTAATGCCTAAAATTGGTGCATTAGGAAAAATATTAGGCCCTCGTGGTTTAATGCCTAACCCAAAAACAGGTACAGTTACAATGGATGTCGGTAAAGCAGTCCAAGAGGTAAAGGCCGGTAAAATAGATTTTAAAGTGGATAAGTATGGTATTATTCATACAGGCGTTGCTCGTGTTTCCTTTGAAAATGGGAACATCTGTGAAAATGCACATGAAGTATTAACTACTATTTTAAAACTTAAACCAACTGCAGCAAAAGGAACTTATGTTAAGAGTATTACAATTTCTTCAACAATGAGTTCTGGTGTTCAAATTGATCCAAAATCCATAAGTAGTAAATAATCTTTACGATTAAACTTTTGAAATATGATAAAAGAAGATAAAGGACAGTTAATTGAATCTATTGGAGTTGAGTTATCAAATTTTCCTTATTTATACTTAGTTGATATAGCAGGATTAGATTCTGTTAATACCGCTAAGCTTAGGAGACTTTGCTTCCGTAGAGAAGTTAAACTCTTGACAGTTAAGAATACATTGCTTAGAAAAGCAATGGAAAAATCTGAGATAGATTATTCAGAATTATTCTCAGTTCTTAATGGTTCAACTTCGATCATGCTTTCAAACGTCAATAATGTACCAGCTAAATTAATAAAGGACTTTAGAGTTTCATCTAAAAAACCAATATTAAAAGCTGCTTATGTTGAAGAATCATTCTATATTGGAGATGAAAACTTAGATGTATTGATTAACATCAAATCTAAGAAAGAACTTATTGCTGATATTATAGCAGCATTAGAGTCTCCTGCAAAGAATGTTATTGGAGCATTGCAGTCAGGTGGTAATACATTATCAGGCGTATTAAAAACATTATCGGAAAAAGCTGAATAATAAA
>DUQY01000189.1 GCA_012837565.1 Bacteroidales bacterium
AGAAGGACGGTTGAAAGACTTAGCTTACGTAAAGAATATAACATCATATTATTCACAAGAAATAAATAAATTCATAGGCTCCAATAATCAATATTCCCGCTCCTCAATTGGTAAAACAGATATAAACTTCACCCCAGATGTTGAAAGGAGCTTCAACCGTGGCTTTACAAGTTTTAATATAGAGGGCAAGAAAGACAAGATAGGAAATTTAGATACTGCAAAAGCTATAGGGAAATACATTGGCAAAGTTGCAGAGATAAATCTAAGCGGAAGAAATCATCACTTTATCCAAATCTCAACCAAAGAAGAGATTGTGAATGGAGATGGTCTGTGTTTTTTCAATAGCAGAGGAGATATAGAAGGGTTTTTAGTTAATAAGGTTGAAGCAGATAAAGACCAGTCACTTGTTACCATAGTCCCAAATAAGAATATTGAGATAAAGCTACTAACTAAAATATATCGTAATTTCGACCTTAAGTATTCAAAACAAGTCGAACAAGACTCATCAAGAAGGAGAATAGGAATAGATTTCGAGCTTTCAGAAACTCCTAATGGTTTTCTTCTTAAAGCAAAAGATGAAACAGGTATTGAAGTAGAAGAAAGAGCAGAAACAGAAAAGCAATTAGCAAAAAACACCGACTCTTACGATGAAAACCTATTAAAGCAAATAGATAAACTTGGCAACAGCCCTTTTTACTTAATGAACTTCAAAAACACCACAACACAAAAATACTTTCTCCCCTCTTCACTTATAAATAGCCTAAGAAGAGTATGCTCTGATAAGATTATTGCCCTAAGAAAAGAAAGCTACACAAGAAAAGAGTCTCACTTTGAAAAGACTGATTATCCTTATTTTACAAATCAATTAGATTATAAAGGGAATGTAGTGAATGAAAAGGCAAAAGAGTTTTATCTTCGTCACAAAGTAGAGGAAATTACCTACGGAGTTGAAAAGACAAACCTCACGAAAGACATTATACTTATGCGTTCCAAAAACTGCATTCGTTACGCCTTAGGTCAATGCCTAATCAGAGACAAACAAACCCCAGACTTCGACCAAGAGCTTTTCTTAAAAGACAATGAAAGAACCTATAAGCTTACATTTGACTGCAAGAACTGCTTTATGGATATTCAGGCTCTGGAAAAGTAGTTAAACGCTTTGTTTGTTTCAAATACAAGTTTTCAGATGCTACTTTTCTTTTGTTGTTAATAATCAGTTAGATTATTCTATTGCTCTAATATCACACTCTGAGTTATAATGCTTAAGTAGATTGTTTATAGATTCCTTGGTAGGCTTTTTCATTTTGGTGTTCTCCAACTTATATTCTGAGAAAATAG
Organism: Bacteroidales bacterium; assembly: GCA_012837565.1. Lineage (GTDB taxonomy): Bacteria > Bacteroidota > Bacteroidia > Bacteroidales > P3 > UBA10566. The sequence goes on from DUQY01000189.1 coordinate 1,339, forward strand.
AACCAACGTATTTTTAGTGAAGTTTCCACCCTCTTTTTATTTTCAATACGATAACCAGAGTAAAGAACCCCCTTAATTCAGCAAATGTATATAACTAATCGTTATATAACAGGAGTAGTATCTATTATTTTCAATAACAATCTAATAGGTTTTTGAATATAAATGTAGGTATTCAATTTTGATAGATAGAAATAAGGTTTTACATAAATCAAACGAAGAAACAATTAAATGAAACAAAGGAATAATTAAATGAAATGAAGAGTTATTTTTCTGAAACGCTGTATAAAATTATTGAATCAAAGAGTTAGAGTGCAAATGATGTACATCATTTGGGTCGAATGATGTACATCTTTCGGGGTAAATGATGTGCATCTTTTGAAATTAAGTAGAGATTTGAGAATTCTAGTGTTTTTCGGAGGGTTTCTATTTATAAATAGTACCTAACTAGAATGAAGTGATTTACTTATGCAAATATACGAAAAATATTTGAGATAAAAGGAAAGGAGAATAGTTTTTATTTATGCTCCTTTGGTATATCGTCCTGATTTAAGTTTGCTCTTGGTGGAAATAAAAGGGTTCTTGTTTCTTTTATGCTATTATGGGTTTATATATTCTCCCAAAACATAGGAAAGGATTTGCTTACGCAGTCTTTATTGTCTAATTGAATATTTGGAAATGTAAGTGCTGCAATTGCAAAGGTCATAGCTATTCTATGGTCATCATAGGTTTTGATTATAATTGGCTTATTTAAAAGTTCTTTTGTCTGAAAGCCTTCAACAATAAAACTATCTTCTTCTATAATTACCTTAGC
>DUQY01000190.1 GCA_012837565.1 Bacteroidales bacterium
TAATAGTTCAAAGTCTGCAATGCGTTCTGTTCTAACACCAATCTTTCTAGCTATTGCTTTTATTAATGTTTCGGTATCAACTAATTCCTCAGGCAATACATTTAATTCATATTCTTTTATCATGTTTTTGTTTTTTGCCCATTTCAAGACCCAGGGGTTCAAGACTTAGGAATTAATAACTAAACCCTATTCGAAGGTAAAGGTTACGTAAAATATTCTTGTTTTATATTTATCTATTATGTTAGAGTAAGGCTTATGTGTCTCTGGAATATGCATATTGTTGAAGCTAAAAGAGGATTTAAGCTCAATGCCAAACTTAAAATAAGGAAGATAAAAATCAAATCCAGTGCCAAAAGTATACATAAAATCATTATTATTAAGCCTTAGAAGAAGATCTTCTTCAGATATTTTCTTGTTTTTCAAAGACGCTAAGTCATAGGCATACTTTGCACCAGCAATTAGGTAGGGGCGGAAGTTCCTCCAACGTTTCGACTGTATCTTAAATTCGATAGGAGCTTCCAAGTAAATTGCTTCCACATTAGTTGACTCTGTGAGATAAACTCCTCTGGAGTCAATAACATTATAATTAAACTTCCTATCTCCAAAACTAATTGTAGGAATAAGTCTTAGGCGTAAGTATTCAAATAATTTTAAATCTCCCACAATACCAAGCTGGAAACCATGCTGTGAAGGATTATTCATTCCAATAACTTTAGCAGGCTCTGGCAAAGGGTCTTTAACTCTTAGAAGCGAAGAGAATTGATTATATCCAATTATAGCACCAAAATGAATTCTTGTTTCATCGTAATGAGCTAAGTTTTGTGGGCTTTTCTGTGCCTTTAAACCTAAAGTAAATAAAAGAGTTAGTGAGAGGAATAAAAGTATTTGCTTCATTTTTTGATTCTATAACCGGTCTAAAAGGATTAAACGAACTTTTTCGGGATTAATTGTACTATTCTCTCCAAGCGACCATTTCCTTTCAATCATTCTTTGTACAATTGGTTCGATGCATTTTTCATCCAAATCAACTTCTGAAAGGCGAGTAGGTATGCCAATAGAGACGAAGAAGTTCTCAGTTTCTTTTATTGTCTTAGTTATTCTTTCTTCTCTTTCACCTTCCCTTATTCCAAAAACTCTTTCTCCCATTTGAAGAATCTTTTCAGCCTTTTCTTCCCTCATAATTTTCATAACACCAGGAAGAACAATAGCAAGAGTTACGCCATGGTCTAAGCCGTGAAGGACTGTAAGCTCATGACCTATCATATGTGTTGCCCAGTCTTGAGGAACACCGCAGCCAATTAGTCCATTAAGTCCTAAGGTTGCTGCCCACATTAGGTTAGCTCTAACGTCATAGTCATCTGGATTAGCAAATACCTTTTTAGATTCTTCAATAAGGGTTATAAGAATGCTTTCTGCAAAACGATCCGATATTTGGTTGTTTACAGGATAGGTTAGGTATTGTTCAATAACATGAATAAATGTATCTGCTATGCCATTTGAGATTTGTTTCTTTGGCAAGGTTAATGTAACAAGTGGGTCAAGTATTGAGAACTTAGGGAAACATAGTTCTGAGCGGAAAGATCTTTTCTCTTTTGTTTCGTTTAGGGTAATAACAGAGCCAGCATTCATTTCTGAACCTGTTGCTGGCAGGGTTAGGACTGTGCCAAAAGGGAGTGCTTTTTCAACCTTTTTACTTAATCCAACAATATCCCAAGCATAACCTTCATAATAATAAGCAGCTGAAATAAACTTTGTAGCATCAATTACGCTTCCTCCACCAACTGCAAGAATGAAGTCGATATTCTTCTTTTTTGCATACTCCACACATTTCATACATGTTTCGTAGTGAGGATTTGGTTCAATTTCTCCAAATTCAAAAACCTCTCTTGTGCCTAATGCTTCAATAACTTGCTGATATACTCCATTTCTCTTAATGCTTCCTCCACCATAAGCAATTAGTACTTTGCTATCTTTAGGAACATATTTATTTAATTTCTTAATTGTGTCCTTGCCAAACACTATTCTCGTAGGGTTATAAAATTCAAAGTTATTCATAATGTTTTGGTTTTCTTGGTTTATAATTTATTTACCACTTCGCTTAATAAAAGTTCTCTGTCAACTGGAACAACTCCAACTTGCTCACAAACCAGACCTCCAGCAATATTAGATATTTCTGCAATTGATTTGAATGGAAGCTTTATTGCCAAACAAAGAGTCGCAATGCTAATTACAGTATCTCCTGCTCCAGATACATCAGAAATAGCTCTATGATGTGCTGGAATAATCACCATATTGTTTTTAGTTTTGTTGTAATCAGCAATAAAAACTCCATATTCACTTAATGTAACAAATATCATATCAGCATTGAGCCTATGTTGCAATAGGTTTGAGGCGTCGACCAGATTGTCAATTGTTGGCAAATCAAAATCTATTTTCAAGCCTTCCTTTAGTTCTTTTAGGTTGGGTTTAAATAATGTAACGTTCTTATATAACAAAAAATTACGTTTCTTAGGGTCAACCGTCGTTGGAATACCTTTTATGTTAGCAAGATCAACAATTTCTGATATAGTCTTTTGAGTAATTACTCCCTTATCGTAGTCTTGAAAGATAATAGCATCAATTTTCTTCGATTCAATAATATTCTTAATGGCTTTGATAAAGTTTTCTTCATCTTTTTCTTCAAGACAATCGCTAATCTCTTGGTCAACCCTTAGCATCTGAACCTTATTCCCAATCACCCTTGTCTTAACGGTAGTGGGTCTTAGCTTAGAAAAATAAATACCCTCATCATCCATATCCAGCTTTTCCATTAAGGAAAGCAAGAGCTTGGATTTTGGATCTGAACCAACAACAGAACAAAGAATTGGATTTGCTCCCATTGCTCTAATATTTAAGGCAACGTTTGCAGCTCCACCCAACCTATCTTCAACACTTGTTATTGTAGCAATTGGAACTGGAGCCTCTGGAGATATCCTATCAACTTTCCCCCACATATATGAGTCAATCATAACATCACCTATGATTAGGATATTTAAACCATTAAACTTATTAAATACCTTATTGTAGTCCATATCTTAATATCTTATTTTGTCTTTTAATTAATTGATAGCTCTCCTCTTAGAGGGTTGGTGAGCATGGTAATAATCTCTTCTCTATTATCATAATTTCCCAAAAGGAACATAAGTTTTGCAATAGCAGATTCGGTTGTTATATCATGACCACTAACAACCCCAATTTCCACCAAGTGAGCTGAGGTTTCATAATGTCCCATCACAACACCACCTGCCTTACACTGAGTAACATTATAAATAATTATCCCTTTCTTAATAGCTTCCTCTAATGCCATAATAAACCAATCCTCTGTTGGAGCATTACCCGAGCCAAAGGTTTCCAAAACAACTCCTTCAAGATCTTTCATCGAAAGCATTGCTCTAAAATAATCTTCCTTTATGCCTGGGTATATCTTAATTATAACAACATTATCATTTAACTTCTTGTATGCTTTAAACTCCCCCTTTGGGCTTTCAAGAAAGAGATTCTTCTTATATGAAATATTAATCCCCACCTTAGCAAGCGAAGGATAGTTGCCAGAATAGAAAGCCTCAAAATACTCTGCATTAATCTTGGTTGTTCTGTTTCCCCTATACAATCTATCTTCAAAGAATATGCAAACCTCTGGAATATTAATCGTTTCGGAACTTGCAATTTCCACAGCTCCAATAATATTATCTCTTCCGTCCGTCCTAATCATGCCAAGAGGTAGTTGTGAGCCAGTCAAAATAATAGTCTTATTTAGGTTTTCGAGCATAAAACTAAGAGTTGATGCAGTATAAGACATAGTATCTGTTCCGTGAAGGACAATAAAACTATCGTATTTCTCATAGTTCTTTTCAATAACCTCAACTAAGCCAATCCAATATTCGGGGTTCATATTAGAGGAATCAATAATTGGATCGAAGCGATAGGAATCTAAATCACAGTTAAATTCTCTTAGAACAGGTAGAGCCTCATATATCTTAGACATATCAAAAGGCAGTAAAGAGCCTGACTTAGTATCCTTAACCATTCCAATTGTGCCACCAGTATAAATAACCAAAATTCTTTTCATAAAACAAACTTAAAGTACAAAGAATAAACAACAAAAATACAAATATTGTTGCATAATAGCCCATAGATTTAATAAAAAATGAAAATGGTTCTATATCCTCTTGTTCTTCTTTTTGTTATTAACACCTTCCAAAACTCCCAATTCTTACTTTTTTATCACAATAACTAACAATTTAATTCAATGGGATTTAATCTATGGTTCTAATTTTTTTCAAACCCTGCATTAGATTTCTAAGACTTATTTATAACTGAATGTGTGAATTGTGTAATATTATTATTTTATTGTGTAACCTATTAGCAGGCCTCTGGTACTACCTTTGCACCAATAATAAGACCGTTGCAAGGTAAAAATCAGCATTAAATACTAACATACAGCTTGTTAAGTCATATATTTTGCGTATCTTTGCATTATGAATAAGATAGAACTCACAAGTTTTGCAGACCTTGCAGCAGATAAAAGAAAAGTCAAAGAAGTATTCTTCAATCAAATTAATTCAATAATAGATTGGGAGAAGATAGATCAACTTATCAAAAGACCAAGTAAATGATAGGATATCATTTAGTAAGTTCTTAGGATTGAGTTTGGAAGACAATTGTCCAGACCATAGTGTTATAAGTCGCTTTCGTACCGAAATGACGAAAAGAAAAGTCTATGACAAACTCCTAAAAGAGATAAATAAACATTTAGAAATGCATGGCATCCTAGTAAAGCAAGGTATTTTATTAGATGCAAGTGTAGTGGATACATTAAGAAAACCCAAAGGCAAGACAGAATATGAGGTTGTTATAGATAGAGAAGAAGATTCACAAGAAGAGCAAACAGAAGAAGAACCACAAAAAGAGAATAGAAGTAAGCTA
>DUQY01000191.1 GCA_012837565.1 Bacteroidales bacterium
AATGCTGGACTTTTAAACAGAAGTAGCGATTCTTTACAAATCATCGATACCATTATTCAACTACTTCCACAAAACATACGCCTGAGTTTGATAGATAAACAAGGAAATGTACTCTTTGATAATTCTATTAAAAACATATCAAGCTTAGAGAATCATGCTAATCGCCCTGAAATCATTGAAGCATTGAGAGTTGGGAAAGGATCATACTTGCGAACCTCAGCATCCAATAGTCAGGAGTATTTGTATTATGCTAAAAAATTTGGAAATCACTTTATAAGAGTAGCATTACCTTATGATATCCAAACCCAGAGGTTCTTAAAAACAGAAAATGCTTTCCTTTATTTCATTATTGTTCTTTTCATAGTTATGTTATTGCTAATACAAGCTGGAACAAATCGTTTTTCCAAATCAATAAAACAGCTTCGTGATTTTGTGATAAGCTCTAGTAATGGAGAGTCTTTAGAGTTTAATTTTCCAAATGATGAGCTGGGAGAAATTGGTATTAAGATAACCGAAAGCTATCGTCAATTAAAGGAAAGCAAAAAGGAAGTAGATTCAGAGAGAGAGAAGTTATTGCAACATGTCCACAGCTCCAACGAAGGGATATGCTTCTTCTCTTGTGATAAAAAGGTTGAGTTTTATAATGGACTCTTCATACAATATCTAAATATATTAACAGATGAACCTGGTAGCGAACCTTATTCTATTTTTTCCGATACCACATTCCTTGAAATGAACCAATTTATTTTGGAAGATAAAGCAATATACTTTGAAACCCTTATAAACAAACAAGGAAAAACGATTTCTTTGCGTGTAAACAGGTTTGAGGACAAGAGTTTTGAAATAACCTTGAATGATATTACTAAAAAGGAGAAAACACGACTACTAAAGCAAGAACTAACAGGCAATATTGCACATGAGTTGCGAACACCTGTTACCAGCATTCGAGGTTACCTTGAAACCGTTTTAGAACAAACCTTAGATGAAGAAAAGAAAAAACATTTCATAACCCAGGCCTTTGATCAGACTATTGTACTCTCTGAACTAATTCAAGACATGAGCCTTATCACAAAGATAGAAGAAGCTCCGCAATCTTTCAAAAAGGAAGAAATCAATATAGTTCAAGTTCTGGAAAAACTAAAAAACGACCTCTCATCTTCATTAGAGGAGAAAAGAATTGATATGCAATGGAATATTTCTAAGGATTCTTCCATTCAAGGGAACAAAAACTTAATTTATTCCATATTCCGCAACCTGACAGATAATGCATTGCACCATGCAGGAGAAGGAATAAAGATATATATTAATGAATACAAGGAAGATAATGAATTCTATTATTTTTCATTTTATGATACAGGATTAGGGATATTAGAAGAAAATCATCTTGACCGTTTATTCGAAAGGTTTTATCGAATTAATGAAGGTCGCACGCGTGATACAGGAGGCTCTGGACTAGGCTTGTCAATTGTAAAGAATGCCATTGCTTTTCACAAAGGAACAATTACAGTGAAAAATAGAAAAGAAGGGGGATTGGAATTCCTTTTCCAGTTACATAAATAGCATTTCGAAACTAAGGCAAAAAGAAAGAAAATCCTAAAACACCACTTAAAACTCTTGAAACACCATTTAAAAATCCTAGATCAAAGAAAGAAATTGCTAAGATGTACATCGCAGTGTGCTAAGATGTACATCACAAGACGCTAAGATGTACATCGGAGCAAGCTAAGATGTACATCACAGCAAAATGAATCAGCGTATTAATAATTTTAGATGGCGTTTTAGGAAAATGAAACAAAGAGATATGAATCTATATCCTTAATATATAAATACTAAGAAGCAATTAGGGGGATATGAAGATTGGGTTTATTTACCTCTACCTTGAATTATGATAATAAAGGTGTAGAGAAGTATTTTAATGTCGGTGGCTAGGGATAGGTTTTCGATATAAAGTAGGTCGTATTGTAAGCGTTCTACCATCTCATCTACGTTTTCTGCATAGCCAAACTTAACTTGACCCCAAGAGGTGATGCCTGGCTTAACTTTTAGTAGGAGCATATATTCGGGAGCTCTCCTTACAATCTGATCGATAAAGTATTGCCTTTCTGGACGAGGGCCAACAAGGCTCATAGTCCCTATTAGTACATTATAAAACTGAGGTATTTCATCTAGTCTTACCTTTCGCATAAATTTACCAAAGGGAGTAATCCTGCTGTCATTGTCACTTGAAAGCATAGGTGTACCTTGCTCTGCATTCATATACATTGAGCGGAACTTATGCATAAAGAATTGTTTCCCCTTATAGCCAATTCTCTCTTGTCGATAGAAGATTGGTCCCTTTGAAGTGAAAAAAACAATTGCTCCTGTAATGATATATACTGGTGAAAGGATTATCATTGCTATTATTGAGAAGGCAATATCCATTGCTCTTTTAATAACTTTTTGCCAGTTTGATAATATTTCATTTGAAACCAAAACTAGCGGTGTTTGGAATATGGATGACATTTTCACTCTACCTAATAAAATATCTTTTGTGTCGGCAGGAACCTTAATTAGGACATTGTTTTGTGTTTCAATTTGGGTTATTATCTTATGAAGATTGTTCTCATGTCTTTTTTCTGCTGCAATAATAACTTCTTCAATCTTATTATCTGATATAATTTGATTTATATCCTTGTAGTCACCCAAACAAAGTAAGAAGCTTGATAGTCCATCGTCAGGGTTATTGTCAAGGTTTACATATCCAATTATCTTGTTGCCTGAGGATATCTCTTGATTTTCAATATCCTTATATAATTTTATTGCCTTTGAGCTATTGCCAAGAATTATTGTTGGAAAGCCAATGATTTTCTTATGTATTTTTCTGGCAGCAATGGTTGTTATTATTAGCCTTGGGGTATAGGTGAGGGTGAAATGTGTTAGTAATAGTATTATAAATGAGAAATAATAGTTCTTATAGGATTGTATTTGGTCATCGAGCAGTATGGTGAAGAATATTATTACAATTCCAACTATGCTAATAAAGAAAGTCTGCTCTAGTTCTTTAAGTCTCGATTTTCTATATGTGTCAACATATGTACCTTGACTAAAATATAGGAATAACCAGAAAAAAGGTACAAACAAAAGTCCTTTATATAGATTTGCATCGCTAAATACTAAGTTAATGTCGTCGAAGTTGCCTGCATCAATTGTTGTTTTTCTGAAGATAAAGAAAAGAGTCCAAGCTATGAGCGCAGATAATAAGTCAGAGAAAATATACTTGGCTCCTTGTAGTTTCCTATTCATTAGTCTGTTTGTTTGAGAGAGTTAAATAGAATTATTTATTTGGGTTATGAATAATCTTTACATTATCAATATATATCCAACCATTTGTTATGCCATCTTTCTTTTGAGGAGCGAAAAACACTCTAAACTGATCTGGATAGCCTAATTGAGACCATACTTTTCCTAATACAACATATACTTTTTGCCAACCCTTTGCGTCATTTGGATAAAGAGCCATTGCATTAATATATTGTATTCCCAAGGCAGGAGAGGGTCTTCCACTTATACCTATTTCAAAAGGGATATTACACCAATAATCTACTTCTAAGATTAATGCAGAATAGTTATTGCAAATTATTGAGTCGGATATTATTCTATATGTTGCCTCGTCTGAGTTAAGGTACATTGCCCCACACTTTTCACCCCATTTAACAATTGATTTGTCATAGCATTCAACCAATTTGTTAGTGTCTTGATTGATGCCCTCGGTCTTGAATGCAAGATATGGTCTTTCGAAAAGTTCAGTAAGGCCAAAAACCGTACGATCATCCATATACATTATATCAATTGTGTCAATAGTTGTGGTTTGTCCAGCCTTCAAATTATGCGTTTGAGAATAAAATGTATAGAAAGGATATTCAGTTCTTGTAAGTGCA
>DUQY01000192.1 GCA_012837565.1 Bacteroidales bacterium
CCAAGAGACTATTGTTTAGAAATAAAGAGAAAAATTGAGAAATGCACTAAAATACCTGTTAGTATTGGAATAGGAACAACAAAGAGCCTAGCAAAAACATCAACAAGCATAGCAAAGAAATTTCAAACAACAACCAAAGGAGTATATATAATAGATAGTGAAGAAAAAAGGATAAAAGCTCTGAAGTGGTTGAAAATAGGAGATGTGTGGGGGATAGGTAGGCAGTATTCCAAGCGATTAATGGACAATAGTATCACAACAGCATACCAGTTCACCCTCTTAGACGAGAAATGGGTAAAAACCTATCTCACCACCGTTGGACTCAAGCTAATGAGAGATTTGAAAGGAATACCAAGTATGGAATTAGAAGATATAAAAGACAAAAAATCTATATCAGTAACTAGAACATTCGACACCCATAAAGAAGAATTTGAAGCAATAAGAGAAAGAGTATCGACCTTTGCTTGTAAATGTGCAGAAAAACTCAGAAAACAAAAATCACTTACCACCCGCATACAAATATTTATAATAACAGACTATTTTCGAAAAGATCAAGACCAATACTCCAACACCATCAACCTCAAACTACCCTATCCAACCAATAGCACAATAGATATATCCAAATTTGCCACCCTAGGATTAGAAAAGATATATCGAAAAGGATATAAATACAAGAAAGCAGGAGTAATAGTAATGGATTTCGTGCCCCAAGACAGTCACCAGCTATGTCTATTTGAAGACAGAAACCCTAAGCACGCAGAACTAATGAAAGCAGTGGATAAGGTGAATACGCGTTATAGTCAAGATTTAATTCGCCTAGCCTGTCAAAGTCCTGGAAAAACTTGGAAGATGAATCAAGAGCACATTTCACAACGATATACTACCAATATTAATGATATAATTAGAGTAAAAGCTTAGTCATGATAATTTATCTGATTTCTTAATCCAATCAAATAGGATAGTATGTGGTTTTTATGTATTTTTGCATCAAATAAATTAAATGAGAATGGAAGTGCCTGAAGAATTAGATAGTCAAGTAAGCAATAAACCAATTGAGAAAAAGAACAAAGGGTTTAAGAATATATACCGAGTTGGAATTGTCTTAATTTCAATATATTTATTAAGCCAAATCTTTCCTGCCCTATGGGTCTTGGATTCCACAACTATGAAGTTTTTTGTTTTTTCAATTCTTAATGTTGTTGCTATTGCATTTCTTTTGAGATATACTATAAAGGATAAGAATAGCCTCACTTCATCCATTTTTAAAAACAAGATAAGTTATGCTTGGCTTTTGCTTATTGCAATGATGCTTCTTTCATTTTTTCAATCTTTTAACGTAGCAGAAAGTATTGTTACAGTGAATAGGTGGTTGATTGTTTATCTAATGTTTATTTACTTTTCCATATTCTTCCACAAAAAACCTTCGCTATTTAATTCCATAATAAGGCTTACAATAATCATAAGCATTATCAATATACTTTGGTGTATAATTGCATATTATTATCTTGATGCTCATATTAATCCAAGAAGGAATCTTTATATTAACGGCTTCTATGGGAATAAGAATATTTTTGCAGTAGCTATCCTTTTCAAGCTTCCTTTTCTATATTATGCTTTTATTTTTAAAAAGAATTGGGAAAAATGGCTTTCAATTATTCTTGTTTTTGGCTTAACCTTTTGTTTGGTTATTCTTAGTGCAAGAACAAGTTTTATAGGATTGATACTGCAGTTGGTGCTTTTGTTTGGCTATTCTATTTTTGTAGTTCTAAGACATAGAAAATCAAAAACGCTTATTCTAACTATTGGTTTTCTTATTGCCTCTGCTCTATTAGGTTTTTTTGCAGGAGATTTATTTATAAAATACAATTTCAAACATTATTGTGCTCAAAATAATATTGCAAAAACTTTTGAAAAGGATGTAAGTCCTTATTCTGTTGCATATAGGTTTAAGACAATTGAGGATGGAAACAGTAAGGGTAGGCTTATAATATGGAGAAATACAATATCAATCATAAAAGATAAGCCTTGGCTTGGATATGGTGTTGGAAATCATAAGCTGGCAATACAGAAAGTTGAGGCTGCTCAGAAGCACAACTATGTAGTTAGCGACCATGCTCATAATGATTATTTGGAAATGTGGTCTGAATTAGGTGTTTTTGGGCTAATTAGCTATTTATTACTATTCCTTTCTGCTTTAGTTTTATTTCTTAAAACCGTATTTAAAAAAGAGATCAGTGATATAACAAGGTTTATTTCCTTTGCAGGCCTATTATGTATTGTAACATATATGAACGATGCAATGTTTAACTTTCCATTGGAGAGGGCAGATTGTCAGCTATATCTTGCATTAGGTATGGCGTTGATTTTGGTTGCCTATATTAAAACGAAAAAAGAGACTAACCCTAAGCTGGCTAAGAAAACTATTATAATAATAATTGGGATTATAACAATTGGCCTAACTACTGTTGAGGCTATGCACTATACTTCTTCTGTAATGCAAAAAGCAAAAATACTTCAAACCAATGGAAATAAAAGAATAAAATTTACAGCAGACCAATGGAACGTAATGTTTCCTCCTATACCCACAATTGATGAAAATACGAATCCAATTGCTCTTACAAAAGGGATGAGGTTTGATGTGGAAAAGAAGTGGAGACAAGCAATAGATGTAATAATTAATGATAATTCAAACCCTTATTATGCTCTTAGAGAATATCGTCTTTCTAATTATTATTATAAATTAAATATGTTAGATAGTTCTGAATATTGGGCAAGAGAATGTATGGTCATGAAGCCTCTTTGTTACCACCCTGTAAGAATGTTATATAGGAAGCATACAGACCTAAAAGAGTATGAAATAGCTGATACTATAATCTCAAATTTCATTTTAAAGTATAAATTCACAACAAATGCTTGGCTTGATCTTGCTTCAACAAAAGTAAATTTAAACAACAAAGAAGGAGCTATAAGTATTTTAGACTCAGCCTTGTACTATCTTCCAAATGATAGAAGTATTGCCAAAATGCGTAGTGAATTATCTTATTGATAAAGTTAAAAGAATGAAAATAACTATTTTTTTATACCAGTCTCATTATTTTTTGTAATTTTGCAAGCGTTAAAACAAATGAATTGTCAAACCAATTAAAACAAAAAACAATGAAAAAAGCATTATTTTTATTAGCTGTTGCTACTGTATTCGCAGCATGTGGTGGAAAAACTGAAACTGCAACTGAAACTGCAATCGAAAATGAAATGGAAATGGTTTCTGAAACTGTAACTGAAACTGTATCTGAAACTGTAGTACTTTAATTTAATTCCAGTTTATTCTGGTCATTAAGCTAAAAAAAATAGCAGTCCCAAATCCTGAGACTGCTTTTTTAATGCCCTGTTTTTTGTAATTTATCAATAATTACTTAGCAATAATCAGATAATAGTTCTTCTTTCCTTTTTGAACAAGAATATACTTCCCATTAAGAAGGTCTGATTCATTGCAAATATAATCTTCTTTAACTTTTGTTCTGTTTAAGGAAAGTGCATTTTCTTTTAATGTCCTTCTTGCTTCACTCTTTGATGCCAAGAGGTTTGTTTTGCCAGCAACTAGTTCAATAACATTAATACCTTCATTAAATTCTTCTTTATCAATTTCAAACATAGGCACTCCATCGAAAATAGATAATAGAGTTTTTTCATCTAATTTCTTTAATGTTTCTGTTGTTCCTTTACCAAATAGAATTTCAGAGGCTTCAATAGCTGAATTAAATTCCTTTTCTCCATGCACCCTAATTGTTAAATCCTTAGCAAGAACTTTTTGAATTGCTCTTAGATGAGGAGCCTGGTCATGTTCTTTTTCCAATTCTTCAACCTCTTCTTTTGAAAGTAGAGTAAAGATTCTAATGAATTTTTTTGCATCATCATCAGAGCAGTTTAACCAAAACTGATAGAATATATAAGGAGAGGTTTTTTCTGGGTCTAACCATATATTCCCTTTTTCTGTTTTGCCAAACTTCCCTCCATCTGCCTTTGTTATTAATGGACAAGTTAAAGCATAAGCTTCTCCTTGTAGCATTCTACGAATTAACTCTGTCCCTGTTGTAATATTACCCCATTGATCAGATCCTCCCATTTGAAGACGACAATTATAGTTTTCGTAAAGGTATTTAAAGTCGTAACCTTGGAGTAGCTGGTATGAGAATTCAGTAAATGATAGTCCTGTTTCCAAACGTTTCTTTACGCTATCCTTAGCCATCATATAGTTTACAGTTATATGCTTACCTATATCCCTTATAAAATCTAAGAATGTCCAATCTTTTGTCCAAGTATAGTTGTTTAATATCTCTGCTATGTTTTCTGAAGGAGTTTCAAAGTCAATGAATTTTGATAGTTGCTTCTTAATACAATCTTGATTATATTCAATCTCTCTAATAGATAATAAAGTTCTTTCATCACTCTTAAAGGATGGGTCTCCAATCATTCCTGTTGCGCCTCCCAAAACAACTAATGGGCGATGACCGCAGCGTTGCAAGTGAGTAAGCATCATAACTCCAACCAAGTGACCAATATGTAAAGAATCTGCTGTTGGGTCTATTCCTACATAAGCAGTAGTCATGTTTTTCATCAGCTCATCTTCAGTTCCTGGCATAACGTTGTGAATCATTCCTCTCCAACGCAATTCTTCTACGAAATTCTTCATTTTATATTA
>DUQY01000193.1 GCA_012837565.1 Bacteroidales bacterium
CCATTTGGGTCAAGTTTGGCTATTAATAATGATTGTGAATTATTGGAATGTGGGAAATAATCGAGTAATGCTTCCCCATCATATGTTGCTCCTTCCCCAAAGGTTCCTAATATGTAAATGTTACCTTGAGAATCGTAAGCTGTATTAACTATACTGTTATAGAAATCTGTTGATTGAGGACCATCTGCTCCTGTATATTGTTTTGCCCATTGCTGTGCATTCAAATTAAGGATAAATAATGTGGTGAATAATAAAATAATAAGCTTTTTCATAGATTTTGAATTTTGAGGTTATATTTACATAACACGTATTTGTGTGTAAAAGTAAGTATTATTTTGAAAATAAAGGTAATCACTGCTAAATTAATAGTTGTGATTACCTCTGGTTTAATAGGTTAGTTCTTTATTAGTTTCAAATAATAAACCTTGTTTTCCTTGTTTATTACTCTAAGAATATATGTTCCTTTCAATACATCTTGTATATCTAAAGTATTAGTTGCTTGAACTTTCTTAAGGTTCTTTCCTGTCATATCCATTAATAAAAGTTCAGAAATATTATCTTGTTCTATTCCTTCTACTTTAACATAAGTTGACGCAGGGTTTGGAACTAAATAAAGCTTATCTGATTGGGATGTTTGGTCATCGTTATCTGTCGGTTGGTTTGGTTTAGATTTGGCTCCGCCTGAATTTTCTAATAATTCTCTTGCTGCTATGCAAACATAACATTCGTGATTCTCGTCATTATAACAGATCCAAACATAGAAACAAAATTTTTCGTCTCTATGATTATTTTAGGAACAAACTTATTAGAGAATATATTCACGACCAAACTGCAGATATGAAGACCATATTCCCCTTAGACCCCACCCTTGCAGATTTCTCTCTCTTTGGTTACGGAGTAAATAATCAAGAATAAATTTCCCAAACCTTGATATAAATCTCGTAATACTTGATATAAATTTCCTGAATCTTCGTTTTAGTATGCAAATGATGCACATCTTTCATAGCAAATGATGTACATCTTTCGGGGTAAAAGATGTACATCATTTTGTTTTAAGGAAGATTGAAGAAAAACTTTAGAATAAAATCTTAAAGAACCTAATCGTCTCAATTTTACTATGCAAATATACGAAATATTTTGCAAAAAGCAAGTAAATTGGTTATGAAAATAAGAATTATCGTTATTATTTTATATTTATTTTGTATCTTTGTAATCCTATATAAAAACAAAAGACGATATGATTACAATAGATAAATTATTAAATCCAAAGAAAGAGTTTTCAAATCTATTATTGATTGATGAGAATGAAAGCTTTAATCATCACTTACTTAACTCTGAACAAGAGGCTTATATATATAACGAGCATAAGGAAAACAAAAGAACATTCTTTACTTTCAACAACTTAAGTGAGTGGTTGATTGTTTGTGTTTTTCCAATAAATAAGACCGCTCATCAAACCTTTGAAAATCTAAGAAAGCTGGGTGCTAAGGCTTTAGACTTCTTCGATAAGGAACATATTAAGAACATTAATCTTGTTTCAAATTCCTCTAAAGAAGAAGTAATGAGTTTTGTTGAGGGTGTTTGTTTGGCAAGTTATTGTTTCGATAACTACAAGACAGATCCTTCTCGCCTAATCCATCCCTTCGACCATATTTCAATTATTCATAACGATATTGAAATTAAGGATATAGAAAATTTAAGGATTATTTGTGAAGCTATTGAAAAAGGGAAAGACTTGGTTAATGAACCTTTCTCAACCTTAAATGCTGAGGGGTTGGCTCAAGCTATTGTTAATATGAGTAGGGAGGCTAACATCGATGTTGAGGTACTGCACAAGGAAGATATTGAGAAATTAAGAATGGGAGGAATCTTGGCTGTGAACAAAGGAAGCATTGACCCTCCTACCTTCACCATTATGGAATATAAACCTGATAATGCACTAAACAGCAAACCATTGGTCTTGGTTGGTAAAGGATTAGTTTATGATACTGGTGGCTTAAACCTAAAGCCAGGTGATTATATGAATGAAATGAAGACTGATATGGCTGGAGCTGCTATGATGGCATCTGCTATCTATGCTGTTGCTAGACTTAATCTTCCTTTCCATATAATTGGACTTTTCCCTTCAACCGACAATCGTCCTTGTGGTAATGCTTATGCTTCTGGTGATATTATTAATATGTATGACGGAACGACTGTTGAGGTTGTAAATACTGATGCAGAGGGTAGAATGATATTAGCTGATGCTTTGGCTTATGCAAAACAATATAATCCTTCGCTTATTATTAATGCTGCAACCCTAACCGGAGCGGCAGAAAGAGCAATTGGAGCTGTTGGAATTGCAGCTGTGGAAAATCATGCAGGACTTTATATGTCGGACTTAAAACAAGCAGGGAAAGATGTTTATGAGAGAATAGCTGAATTCCCTTTCTGGGAAGAGTATGGCGATATGATTAAGAGTGATATTGCAGATATTAAGAATTCTGGTGAAAAACACGCAGGTATGATAACTGCTGGCAAGTTCTTAGCTCATTTCACAGGAGATATTCCTTTTATTCACTTAGATATTGCAGGAGTTGCATACACTAGTACCAAAAAAGGATATATTGGATATGGTGGAACGGGTTATGGAATAAGACTTATAGTTAAATTTATAGAAAAATACTTTATACAAAAAGAAAATGGAGAATAGAATAGAAAAGAGAAATCAAAAAGAAATTAATACTCAAGCCACTAAACAAGAAGCTCAACAGCCTCAACAGTCATATGCTGATAATATTAAAATAGGTATTTCTCATGGTGACTTAAATGGAGTTGGATATGAGATATTAATAAAATGTTTTTCAGATAATAGAATGATGGAAAACTGTACACCAATACTTTATGGCTCTTCAAAGGTTCTTTCCTACTATAAGAAAATGGTTGATTGTCCTAATTTAGCTTTCACTAACATTAGAAATTGTGAACAAGCAGAAACAAGTAAGCTAAATGTATTAAATATAATTCAAGACGAGGTTAAGATAGAGGTTGGTCAAGCTACTGAAATTGCAGGACAACTGGCTGCTTTAAGTTTGGACTTAGCAGCAGAAGATTTAATGCAAGGTAAATTTGATGCAATAGTGACAAACCCAATCAACAAGAAGAATGTTCAATCAGAAACCTTTCATTTCCCTGGTCATACAGAATACCTTACAAAGAAGTTTGGTGCAGCGGATTCTCTAATGATTATGGCTTGTGATAAGATTAAGATTGGAGTTCTAACCAACCACCTTGCTCTAAGAGATGTTCCAAGTGTTGTTACAGAGGAACTCCTTTTAAGAAAACTAAAAATCTTCGACCAATCACTAAGAAGAGATTTTGGTGTTCGTATGCCTAAAATTGCAGTCTTAGCTCTAAATCCTCACGCAGGAGACCATGGAGTTAATGGTGATGAGGATGAAACAATTATTCAACCAGCAATAAAGAAAGCATTCGACAATAATATACTTGCATTCGGACCCTTCCCTTCTGATGGTTTCTTTGGTATGGGTGAATTTAATAACTACGATGGAGTTCTTGCTATTTATCATGACCAAGGACTTATTCCATTTAAGCTTATGAGCTTTGCAAGTGGAGTTAATTTCACTGCAGGACTTCCTTTTGTTCGTACATCGCCAGCTCACGGAACTGCTTATCATATTGCAGGAAAGAATATTGCAAGCCCTGAGAGCTTCCGTAACTCTGTTTTCTTAGCAATTGATATTACTAAAAACAGAAGAGAATATGATGAACTAACATCCGATACATTACAAATATCAAGGAAAGATCATATCATCGATGAAGATATAACTAAAGAACTTCAAAGAGAAGATGACCATACTCTATAATAATATTATTGATTTAAGAAAAGAATTAAACCAACATAATTACTCATATTATGTATTGGATAACCCTATCATTTCGGATGAGGAATTCGATTTTAAACTTAAAAAGCTCGAAGAATTAGAAAACAAATACAAGGTAGAGAACCCTAATATTGATAAATCATTCTTCGAGCTTTCTCCTACAAAAAGAGTTGGGGGAGAAATTAATAAATCATTTAAACAAGTTGAGCATAAATATCCTATGCTCTCTCTTTCCAATACTTATTCTATTGAAGAAATAGAAGAATTTGTTCAAAGAACAAAAGAATCTCTTAATACAGAAGAAGAATTGGAATGGGTTTGTGAACTAAAGTATGATGGAGTTGCGGTAAGTTTGAATTATAAGGATGGTAAACTTGTTCAAGCACTAACAAGAGGAAATGGTGTGGTTGGAGATGATATAACAGATAATGTTAAAACCATTAAATCTATTCCCTTAGAGCTTTTCGGTGACCAATATCCTAATGAATTTGAAATAAGAGGAGAGATAATCTTTCCTAATAAGGGATTTGAAGAATTTAATAAACAAAGAATTGAGCAAGGAGAAGAACCTCTTGCCAATCCTCGTAATGCAGCATCTGGAAGCGTCAAGCTATTAGACCCAAAGGAAACAGCAAAACGAAAACTTGATTGTGTATTGTATTTTATCTTATCAGAAGATAGCGTTTTCAATAAAGAAACTCATTATAAAAGACTTCAAAAAGCAAAAACATGGGGATTTAATATCCCATCCTTTATTGGCATTTGCAAATCAATTGAAGATATAAAAGAATTTATTGAATACTGGGATAAAGAAAGGTTTAACCTTGGTTTTAATATTGATGGCATAGTAGTTAAGTTAAATGATTCAAACCTATGGTCAAGACTTGGCTCAACTGCAAAGAGTCCTCGCTGGACAACTGCCTATAAATTTAAGGCCGAAAGGAAGGAAACAAAACTTATATCAGTGGAATACCAGGTTGGTAGAACAGGTGTAATTACCCCTGTTGCCAATCTAGAACCTGTTCCGCTTGGAGGAACAATAGTTAGGAGAGCATCCTTACATAATGCTGATATAATGGAAAACCTCGATATTAGGATTGGCGATTATGTTTATGTGGAAAAAGGAGGAGAAATAATTCCTAAAATCATAGAAGTTAATCTTGAAAAAAGAGATAAGAATAGCCAAAAATTAGAATATATCACTCATTGTCCCCAGTGCAATACATTATTGACAAAGGAAGAAGCAGAAGCAGGACATTATTGTCCAAACTATAACCACTGCCCTACTCAAATCTTGGGACGTTTCCAACATTTTATCAGCAAGAAAGCAATGAATATTGATTCTCTTGGAGCAGAGAGGATAAAATATCTTCTCGACCATAAGCTTATTAGTGATTTTGCTGACCTCTATACTATTAAGGAAGAAGAACTAATTGGACTGGGTAATATTATTGAATCAGAGAAAAAATCCACAATACAGGAAAAAGGTGCTTCCAATATAATTCAAGCAGTACTAAGCTCAAAAGCTATTCCATTCGAAAGAGTACTTTATGGCTTAGGTATACGCTATGTTGGTGAGGTAGTTGCCAAGAAACTAGTTAAGCATTATAAAAACATAGATAATATTATCAATGCAAACTTTCTTGAGCTAACTCAGGTAGATGAGATTGGTGAAAAGATAGCTCAAAGCATAATTGATTATTTCACTAATTCTGAAAATATCAACCTAATAAATAAACTAAAATCTCAAGGCATTAAATTTGAAATTGAGGAAACCTTTAGCACTAATAAATTAGAGGGATTAAGTTTTGTTGTTAGCGGGAGCTTTGAAAACTATAGCAGAGAAGGATTAAAGAAAACCATTGAGGACAATTCAGGAAAAATTCTTAGTGGAGTAAGTTCTAAGGTTGATTATTTGGTTGCAGGAGATAAGATGGGACCAGAGAAAAAACGCAAAGCAGAGAAATTAGGAGTAAAGATAATATCCGAACAAGAGTTTAACTCAATGATTAATTAATTAATAAATAGAGCAGAAAACTTTTTCTTATTTTATTTGGAAGATTGAAATAAAGTTTGTACGTTTGCATGCGTAATATTCTCCTAAATTTAATTTGAGTATGGAAATACTGATTACAATTATTTTAATCCTTTCTATTCTGATTATCTTTTCAACAGAAAAAGCAGAAAGTTATTTGTATTCTCATATTATCCCCTTCTTAACTAAGATTAAAATCTCAGAAAAACACAAGAATAATAATTATTCAAAATTCAACCCAAACCCTGATTTAGATGTTCTTCGCAATCTATTATTGCGTTTGCTTTTGCGAGAACATCATTACTTACAGCGTTGCGTTATAGGCAAAAGTGCTTGTGCTTGTAATCAAATAAATACACTGTATGTGTAAGAAAGCACAGCGTCTTTGGAAGGATAAGGTTTGTAAACTCCTTTGTTGAGACGAAGTCAACGA
>DUQY01000194.1 GCA_012837565.1 Bacteroidales bacterium
AATTGTCCAACCATAATAGCATCTACCATTTGTGTAAATGATTGTCCAACAGAAGATAATATTATAGGTAGAGCAAGATTGAAATTAGATCTATAATAAGATTTATCTAAAAGCATGTTCTTTTATTTTTTGCAAAGATAGGCAGTATTCTTTTGTGGTAAAGGATTTTTTTGTACTTTTGAAGATTAATATTACCTATAACGTATATATATGCAAACAATTTTAATTCTTGATTTTGGTTCTCAATATACCCAGCTAATAGCCCGCAAGGTTAGAGAGCTTAATGTTTATTGTGAGATACATCCTTATAATAAGATACCTAGCATAACTTCAGAAATAAAGGGAGTTATACTTTCAGGTAGTCCTTTTAGTAGTAGAGATGAAAATTCTCCTAAACCTGATTTATCATCTTTTAAAGGCAAATTGCCTCTTCTTGGAGTTTGCTACGGAGCTCATTATATGGCTCATATTGGAGGGGGAGCAATCCTTCCTTCTGAAATAAGAGAATATGGAAGAGCAAATTTAAATAGTATTGATAAGGATTCGAAACTTCTTAAAGGTATATCTGCTGGCTCACAAGTGTGGATGTCTCATGGAGATACAATTTTAGATCTCCCATCTAATTTTAAAGTAATTTGCTCAACCGATAATGTTGTTAATGCAGGTTATAAAATTGATGAGGAAGAAACTTACGCAATACAATTTCATCCAGAGGTAACGCATTCTCTTGATGGATTAAAATTATTAAAGAATTTCGTTGTTGATATTTGTGGTTGTTCTCAAAATTGGACACCAGATAGCTTCGTAGAAACCACAATCCGCAACCTTAAGCAAGAGCTCGGGGACGATAAAGTAGTTTTAGGCCTATCAGGTGGAGTTGATAGTTCAGTTGCAGCAATCCTTCTTCATAGAGCAATAGGGAAAAACCTAAATTGTATTTTTGTAGATAATGGACTTTTGAGAAAGAATGAATTTGAAAATGTTCTTGAGTCATATAAGGGTTTAGGACTAAATGTTATTGGAGTCAATGCAAGGCAATTGTTTTATGATGCTTTGAAAGGTATTTCTGATCCTGAGAAAAAACGTAAGGCAATAGGAAAAACCTTTATTGATGTCTTTGATGCAGAGGCTACAAAAATTAAAGATGTTAAGTGGTTAGCTCAAGGAACAATATATCCTGATATTATTGAATCGGTATCGGTTAAAGGACCTTCTGCAACAATTAAATCTCATCATAATGTTGGTGGTTTGCCCGATTATATGAAGTTAAAGATTGTTGAACCACTAAAGACCCTTTTTAAGGATGAGGTTAGAAGAGTGGGGCGTTCAATGGATATAAAACAAGAACTATTAGGTCGTCATCCTTTCCCTGGTCCAGGTTTAGCAATTAGAATATTATCTGATATAACAGAAGAAAAAGTAAGAATACTACAAGAGGTTGATAATATATTTATTCAAGGTCTTAAGGATAGTAACTTATACGATAAGGTTTGGCAAGCAGGAGCAATGCTTCTTCCTGTTCAATCGGTTGGAGTTATGGGAGATGAAAGAACTTATGAAAATGTTGTAGCGCTAAGAGCTGTTGAGAGCAATGATGGAATGACAGCCGATTGGTCGCATCTCCCTTATGAGTTCTTAGCAGATATATCAAATGCAATTATTAATAAAGTTAAGGGAGTTAACAGAGTGGTTTATGATATATCATCAAAGCCACCAGCAACAATAGAATGGGAATAATCTTCAAAACAAATTAGCTATGAATCGTTTTTTTTGTTATCTATTAATAAGTTTTATCTCTTTTGCTTTCGTAGGCAATACCTATGCAAAAGAAGTTAAGGGTGACATATATCCAGATAAAACACTAACTCTTTATAAGAAGAAAGCTATAAATATTGCAATGTTTTTGCCTTTGGCTTATGATAAAATAGAAGAACTAGATTTCACAAAATTCAATATTGAAGAAAAGAAAAGGATTAAATATCGTTGCTTTGAATATATAACTTTTTATGAAGGAGCAAGGATAGCATTAGAAAAACTGGAAGCCGAGGGTTATGCTGTTTCTCTCTATGTTTATGACGTAGGAGAGGATGATATAAATCAAATGAAAACCCTCTTGGCTCAACCTGAACTAAAAAAAATGGATTTGATTATTCCTTTGGTTTTTCAACAATCCTTTGCCTTAGTTAGTGAGTTTTCAAATGCTAATAAGATTCCTATTATAAACCCAATGAGTTCTAACTATTCAGTAATTGAGAACAACCCTTATACTTTTAAAATTCAACCCTCAGATATTGCAGATGTTGAAACAATACTAAGATATATTAAGAATAACTTCCCTAACCCCAATATAACGTTGGTTTTTACTCCAAATGAAAAGAATATTGTTGAGATGTATCAAAAAGGTATTGAAAAGGAAGGTTGGCCTTGGCTGGGTCTTGATTATAATAAATATGCAAGAAGGTTATTTGAAAAAGTAGATTTAAGTAAGGATAATATATTTATTTCAGTTGTGGATAAAGGAAACTACAAATTGAATGAGGCTTATGCTAATACAATTCTTTCTCAGCTTAATAATAAAAGGAACCTTCCAGAGGTTAATCTAATTGCTCAATATAGCTGGTTAGACTTTCCCTCAATTGACTTATCTCTAATTCAAAAGCATAATTTTCATTTCACATTAAGTTATCTCAATGACTATACCAATGCTAATTTTGCAGACTTTGTGAAAGATTATAGGCATCATTTCCACCAAGAGCCCGATAAAATATATGCAGCATTGGGGTATGATATAATGATGTTTTTTGTTCCTGCATTAAGTCAAAAAGGAAAGAAATTTATAGATGAACCAAATGTTGACAGGTCGAAGTTTATGATTAATTCCTTTTTATTTGATAGGGATGACGCAAAGAATGGTTGGCAAAACAGAAGAACAGTGGTTTATAAAATTAATGATTACAAAATAATATCGGTGGGAAGATAATTATATATTTACGATGAAAAAACTCAGCTTAACACTTTACCTGCTTTTTAGTTTATTAACTCTTTTCACCTATTCTCAATCATCTGATGTGAATATTGAAACCCATTATGAGGGAAACCTTAAAGCTAATGGGCGATTGATTGTTTCGTTTAGCTCAAAAAAACAAGAAAACATTATTTTCAATTCCACAATATCTTCAAAAGGTTCAAAACAATTATATTCTCTTCGCTTACAATATAGCTTAGATAAAGAAAAATGGACAGATGTTTTAGATACAAGAGCAAAGGTTATTGAATTTGTTTCAGCAAGAAAGATTAAAACAAGTTCATTTAAAGTTAATTTGCCTGAGGCTTGTGAGAATAAAGACTCTGTTTGGGTGTCATGGAGGTCAACAAGGCATAGAGGATCAGGTCGCTATCCAGACTTAAACATTAGAAACATTAGTGTTAGTTCAGACTATGATAAATATCTTGGAAAGAAACCAGAGATACATGTTAGATTAAGAAACCAAGAAAATAACGTAACTAAGATAGATAATCTAGTATATAATCACACTCCAATTCCTTATACATATCCACAATCTAAAAGGTTAGTTATTAGTGGTAATTATTTAAGAGACAATGTTAA
The DNA here is from genome assembly GCA_012837565.1 of Bacteroidales bacterium. Taxonomy (GTDB): domain Bacteria; phylum Bacteroidota; class Bacteroidia; order Bacteroidales; family P3; genus UBA10566. Next base: position 3,608 of record DUQY01000194.1, read on the forward strand.
AATTACAATAACAGGAGAAGACGATAAGTTTTTCAAAACCGATATAAGCAAGTTGAAGATTGACTCCGCTGGATTTGGGATTGTAGAAATCATTTATGCACCATTAAAGGTTGGCTCACACACAGCAAGTCTTAACCTAACAACAAAAAAGCTAAGCAAACCAGTGAAAATTAACTTGGTTGGTTCTTCTGCTAAGACTGTTGATTTAAATAGTAATTTATTGGATGAAAGAACCAAACAAGTTATTGACAAGACCATATACCGAATACCAGTCTTTTCTGAAATGGATTATCAATTTAAGTTTGACTATTTAGCTGATGAGTTCAAGGGGAAAGATATAACCATAACTTATAAATGGTATAGAGATATTGAGCTATTATTTGAAATGGAGGACAGAATTGTTTGTGGAAAGAAAAATGAAGATAAAGACAATCCGCATACCACTTATTGCACTCCAATAACATCAGCTAAAACATCAAATTTCCTTCAAATAGAGTTCAGCACCTCAGGCAATAAATTAAATATAAGCAATCTATATTTTGGCTCACCTACTCTTAAACGTTCAATTGCTTCAGGGCTTTGGTCAGATGAAAACATTTGGGAGCCAAAAGGAGTTCCTGTTATGGAGGACTTTGTTTCAATATCCCCAAAGAACAAAATAAGAGTTGATGATGATGTTGTTTGTTCAATGCTGGTATTAGGTGATAGCTCAAATGTTATAATTGATGCAGGAAAGATGTTCTATATTTCTGGAGACATAATGTATTCAAGAGGATCTTGGGTTGTTGTTCATCAAGACCTTGTTCCAAAAAGATGGAACTACATCTCATCACCTGTAAATGATTCGAAGGCATTAATCTATTCTATGCGTAAGGACGGGAATGAGACATGGCTAATGGAGTATAACACAGGAGTAAAGAGCAAATTAAAAGATTATTGGAGTGAATATATTGTTGACCCAAACCATAGATTAATCCCTGGAAGAGGATATGCTGTTTATACGAATGACAAATTAGATGTTATTTATGAAGGAATACTTTGCGACAGTAGGGTAAACTATGAACTAGACTATACAGAAAAAGACAGTTGGAACTTAGTGGGTAATCCATTTACTGCTCCTCTAAGTTCAAAGAAGATATTTGAAGATATAGACCAAAAGATTCAAGGTAATGCAATCTTTGTTCTCGATAGAGAGAATGGAGTTTATAACCCAATCATTATAGACGGTAAAGAAGAAGTTGTTTTACCCTCAATGCAAGGTTTTTTTGTAGAAAGCCTTAGAGAAAACACAGAAATATCTTTCCAGAGAAAGCACCAATATATTCCAAAGTCAGCATCCTATCACTGGTCTAACCATAACTACTTAACCTTCTCCATAAACAAAGGCTCAAAAAGTGAATATATACTTATGGGAATGGATGATAATTCAAAATATGGCTTTGATAAATATGATGCTCACAAACTTTTTGGAAATTCTGATGAAATGCCAGAAATATACTTTAAAGTCGATAATCAAGAGATGGCTGTTAATGTTTTCCCTTCCTATCCTGCATGTTTCGATATCGGTTATTATATTGGTAAAGAGGCATATCTTAGCCTTGTCTTAGGCAATTTATCTATTTTGCCAATGGGAGTTACCTTGTTTTTAGAGGATAGATACGATAATAGGTTCTATAATCTTTGCTCCCAATCAGAAATTAATTTTAATGCCGTAAAAGGAACAACCGAAGATCGTTTTAGAGTTCATATTCTTAAATCTCTTGAAGGTGTATTTGAAAATGATGAGCTAAGTGATATTTATATATGGTCAGACAAATCGAAAATAATGGTTTACGACGGGGAGGAAAACTTCCACACAATACAATCAATTAGGGTTTGGGATAAACGCAGAAATAATATAATAGAGCAGGATTATAAAGATGGAGTATTTATTTTAAATCATATATTCCCAAAAGAAAGTTATTTAGTAGATATATTAATAGATGATGTTTGGATTGAAAATATTCCGGTTGAAGTTAAGTAGTTTATTGCTATTCTTACTTCTTTTAATTTCTCAAGTTTCGTTTTCGCAGACTGAGGTTGCTAATGCATTGAAAGAAGCTTATAATACAAAGACTATAGATGCCCTTAATAAATTCATTCAAACCTACCCAAATGAAACCCTCTATGTTGATGAAGCCCTTAGAATAATAGATCAAATTGCTTTTGAAATTGTTAGCCAAACAAATACCATTGAGGCATACGAGGAATATATTGAGAAATATCCCAATTCAGTTCAAGTAATTAAAGCCAAGCAATGGATAGAGCATAATTCCAAAAGGATAAGGCAAGAAAAAGAGGAAAGTGATTACGATAATGCAAAGCAGATAAACACAATTGAGTCGTTTACAGAGTTTGTTGATAAGTATCCAAAGTCAAAATACTATAACTACGCTAAGGAAAACATCTACAAGTTCCAATATGAACAAAACATTTCAACCTTTTCAGTTGAGGAACTAATTCGTTTTCTCACTAAATATCCTCAAAACCCCAATAATCCTAAGCTTTTCGACACACTCCAAGTCCAAACCCTTAGGTATTTATCCTATGATGGATTCAAGTTTATTTCAAATAATACATTATTCAATATAGATATAGAAGACTTTCAAAATAAATTTGCTTTCTCCTATACTCAAAGTGGAGATAATAAGGTTTTTGAAAAACTATTTAAAGACTTTCCTCACCTAAAATCCAATACCAAACTATACCGTACCTATCAAGACGCAGTAGCAATTGAAACCCTGCTCAAACTCCCAAGCATAGATAATAAAACCTATAGCTCCAATAGGCAATACTTCACAAGCATTAAGAATGATAAATCTCTTGACTTAATAAAGAAATACATTAAGCCATTTATTGACCAAAAGAAAATATCAAACATAAATAAGGCTTTAGAGACAGTTGAAGATGATTTTAGGGTCAAGCAATTCCAACAAACGATATTTCAAAATCCACCACCACTGCCTCATGATAAAAACATATCTTTCAGCAAGGATAGCAATATTAAATTAATTGTAGAGACAGCGCCAAGTGGTTATGGAAAGAATGATATCTATGTTTCATTAAGAAAAGACGGTCAATGGCAAAGACCATTCATCCTTCCAAGGCCAATAAACTCCATATACAACGAAACAAGTCCTATTATTAATAATGAAGGAGATGTTTTGTATTTCTACTCCGAAAACGGGATGAACCACCAAGAGCTTGACCTATATATAAGTTTTCGAGCAGATAAAAACTCTTGGAACGATTGGTCTATCCCTCTAAAAGTTAATACAATTGATACTAAGAATGCCAAAAAGAACTTTGAGAGAGGTTATGTTCTAAATCAAAACTCAAAACCAATGGAAGCCTTAGTATATATTGAGGATGAGAAAACAGGAGAAAGATTATTTGTCAGCCAAACCAATCCAAAAACAGGCTATTTCGCCATCCCAAAACAATCCAAACCAATAAATTTAATAAGCATAAACAAAGGCTATATATCCAAATACTATAGTCCAAACAAGGACTTAATTATCAAACAAGACTTAATTGATGACCTTTATTCTAAAAGGATGATTCTAACAATTGAATCAATTTTCCCAGATGAAGCTCCAGATAAACTAAACGTAATAGCATCAAATTATTTGAATTATTTGGCAAAGAGCTTAGAGGATTCAAAATATGTTATCACAATATCGGTTCATACCCAAAAGGGATATAAAACAATGACAGAGGAAGAACTCTCTTGGCATCAGGCAACATTAATTAAGGATAAGTTAATTGAATCAGGCATAAGTTTTCAAAATGTTATTGCAGCAGGATATGGCAACAACAATCCATTAATAGGTTGGGAAACAAAGCCAAGAATAGAGATAGGATTTATGATTATAGGTAGTCAAGAAGACTAAAAGCCTTATGAAAAAGAGACCAGTCTTATTCATCCTTATACCTCTTTGTATAGTAATAATTCTTGTTGAGCAGTTTGCTCCCACCTTCATAATCCGAAACCATTATTCCAAACACATAGCAAAGGAGCAGTACTATAAGATAATAATCAAAGAAGAGGCAAACCCCAGAAAAGCCACCATTAGATATAAGGCAAAAATATCCCATTACCTCAAAGACAAAAAGTGGCATAAGACAACAGGAGATATTATGATATATTTCTCCAAACAAGACTCAGCCTATAACCTAAAATACGGAGATGAGATTACCACCAATTCAAGAATAGTCCCAATCAAAAACTGGGGAAAAAACTCATCCTTCGACTACAAAAGAATGATGAAACGGCAGAGGATATACGATAATATATTCGTTAAGCAAGGCTCTTGGAAAAAGCTATCTCAAAACAAAGGCAACCCAATAATTGCTAAATCAAAAGAAATCAACCACAACCTCAAACAAAAGCTAATCAATTCCAAGCTCCCCAAAGATGAAGCCGCAATAGCAATAGGAATGTCCCTGAGCGACAAAACCCTAATAGAAGAAACAACAAGAAGGCAATTCACCTCAAGTGGATTAGCTCACATACTATGTGTTTCAGGTCTTCATATAGGAATAGTACTCCTTGCATTCGATGTCTTATTAAAACTAATATTCTTAGGGAAATTTAAGCTCATATTATTTAGAAAAATAATATTATTAATAATAGGACTCTTGCTTTGCTTTCTTGTTGGGCTAACACCATCATCCCTAAGAGTAGTAACGATGATGGCAGTACTCATTCTTAGTAAATACACAGGCCGTTCAGCCTACGACAGTCTCAACTCCTTAGCCGTAACAGCATTTTTCTTTATCATCATAAACCCTCTAATTCTTTTCAATCTAAGTTTTCAATTCTCTTTCCTAGCAGTTTTAGGCATTATAATGTTTGCAAAATTAAGAGAAACCCTTTTTTATAAAGCAAGACATAATTACCTCTTAAACAAACTAACATCAACAGCAGGAATGACCCTATCGGCACAAGTCTTCGTCCTACCAATAATCCTATTCCGCTTTAAAACCTTCCCAACCTATTTCCTAATAGCCAATATAATAGTAGTCCCATTCCTCACTCTAATACTCATAACAATAATCCTCTTCCTTATCTTTGGAGATATAATCATAATAGGAACCATCACAGAAACCCTCCTCCACTACCAGCTCTTCGCCCTCAAACATTTAGTATCCTTTATCGACTCCCTACCCTATTCTATCCTACATTTCTAAAACAAAGACTTATATCAAACAATTCAACCTTTAAACCATTGCTTATTTAATAATTATTTGTATATTTGCCATAGAGATTCACTAAGTCCCCATTCCCGAATAACTCACAAAAAATTCACCAAAAAATTCCATTAAATCAAATGATGTGCATCATTCACCCCGAAAGATGTACATCATTTGCTATGAAAGATGCACATCATTTGCATAATGAAACGAAGATTCACCAAATTAATATCAAGACCCACCAAAATAAAACGCTATAATAATTTGCTAAAACGCCGTTTTAAAAAAATTAAACGGCGTTTCAAGAAATTA
>DUQY01000195.1 GCA_012837565.1 Bacteroidales bacterium
AAAAGGAAGGAGACCCAGTTATTTATCGAGTTGAAGAAGGCGTTTTTCGCAAACTATGTGTTGATGCTTCTTTTGCGTTGGCAAAAGAAAATGAAACTGAAGAAACAGAGAGTGTTCTCGATTTCTCCTTAGCCTTCGATAAATTTGTGGAAGATCTTGAAGAGCAGTTAACATCTAAAATAATAGTTGAGTTAGATACCAAGAATGGGGGTAAAATTATTGTTGACAGTATATCTCCCAATGGGAATGTGATAATTAAACATATTGGTGGTTCAAGAACTTACATCGTATCTAAAAAGCGAACATCTAAATTAAATAAGGAGATATCAGATCTAGACGATGTAAATAATATCAATGACCAGTTTAGAGCAATTATTGGGGGAAGTAATTCTTCAGCCTATTGGGCTGTATTAAATGCCATTAGAAATTCTGACTATAACACAGAGTTCTCAAAAAAGGAAGAACGGTTTTATACATGGGAGGATAAAAAGCAGGTGGTTCAAGAATTAAAAAAGGATGACTATAAAGGCAAAATGGGTTCGCCTTATGTGTTAATTATTGATGAGATAAACCGAGGAAATGTATCGCAAATCTTTGGAGAGCTAATAACTCTTATCGAGGATGATAAACGTTTGGGCAAAGATGAAGCACTTCAAGTTCAACTTCCATATAGTAAAGAGTGCTTTGGAGTACCGCCTAATATATATATTGTGGGAACAATGAACACAGCCGACAGAAGTGTTGAGGCTTTAGATACAGCATTGAGAAGAAGATTTGATTTTGTAGAGATGCCACCAGTTTCAAGTCTTCTCGAACCTAAAAAGATGATTGTTTCATTATGGAATAGAAATGAGTTTCTTCCTATTTCTTGGGATGATTCATATTTTCGTAGTTGTGCCGATCCATTATACAACCTCTTGGGAATAGATCCTTCTTTTGAAAGGGAAATTCAAGAAAATGAATATGAGAAAGAGTTTTGGACAATCGAAGATCTTGATAGTATAGATGAGGTTTTATTTTCAGGAATCAACTTAAAAGAGCTGTTAGATAAAATTAATAGAAGGATTGAAAAGCTAGTCGATAAAGATCATATGATTGGTCATAGTTACTTCCTGAATGTAACAAGTTTATATGATCTGAAAAGTGCTTTTCAAAACAATATTATCCCTCTCTTGCAGGAGTATTTCTTTGGAGATTATGGAAAAATTGGTCTTGTTTTAGGTTCTGGGTTTTTTAAAGAGAATACCGAGGAGTTTACTGATGATTTTTTCGCTCCATTTAATGACTATGATAGTGGCTCTTTAATTGAGCGTAAAGTTTACCATTTGAATAGTCCAACGGAGATGAGTGATATAGAGTTTAAAGAAGCCTTAAATACTTTATTAAGAAAATGAAATTTGAGAAATAATAAAGACTATATAGCTGTTTTTGAGCATGAAAGTCTTAGAACCGATAGAGGGGAAAAGCGACTAAGCCACTCACAATTATCGTCGTTGCAGAAGTTCTATGGAGAAAAAGGAGTACCCTATTATTCTTTGATACACCAAGGAGTGAAATTCTGTGAGTTTGTGGGTGTTATTCAAATTGGCAAAACGATTATTGAAGTGTTACCCAAAGCGGATAGAAGGAATAATATTGATACTTGGAAGAAGATGCTCGTTGGAATGTTACACGCTGTTGGAATTTTTGATATTCATGCGCCAAGTAGCAGTCATCTTAGTTTGAAAAACAATTCAATATTAGACTTGTATTTTCACTTGTATATTAATGAACTTGAATCTTTATTACGCAGAGGCTTAGTAAAAAAATATAGAAAAACAGAAGGAAATACAACAGCCTTAAAGGGCAATATTAATTTCGCCAAGCATATTTCTCAGAATTTAGTTCATCAAGAACGATTTTATGTAAATTATGCTACATATGATACTGAGCATATATTACACTCAATACTTTACAAAGCATTGAGACTTTTAATACAGATAAATACCAACATCGAGTTAAGCAGTCGTATTGGTTCTTTATTATTAAACTTTCCAGAATTTAATGATGTCAAAGTTTCCGAGCAACTATTTGATAAAATATCATTAGATAGAAAAACCCAACCGTATAAGAATGCGCTTGAAATTGCTCGTTTATTATTAATGAATTATCACCCAGATGTCAGCAAGGGGAATAATAATGTCCTGTCACTCATGTTTGATATGAATCTGCTTTGGGAAAAATTTGTATATGCGAGCTTAAGAAAATACAGTACAAACGGCACTTCTATGATCGCTCAAAGCTCAAAGGGTTTTTGGAAGCCAGATATTGGAAATCGTTCTACATTAAAGCCAGATATTGTATTAAATAAAGGTCAATCAGATTGTATCATTTTAGATACGAAGTGGAAAAGCTTGAATGGTTTTAATCCTTCTCCTGACGATTTAAGGCAAATGTTCGTTTATATGAAATACTATAATGCCAAAAAGGTTGCTCTTGTATATCCAGGTGTTGTGAATAATACCAAAGGTGGAAAATATTTTAAACAGGACAGTTCTCTTATTGACGAAATAGGTGTTGAAGAGTGTAGTATAATATCAATTGCTGTTGATAATAACATTAACCGATGGCAAACTAATATAAGTGCTGAAATTGATAGGTGGCGCAACCGTATTTGATACTTTGGAGCCATAAGGAATAAAAAAATATAAACAATCATATCTTGACATAAACTAATCATGCACAGACCTCTCTTCCTTTTACTCTTCTTATTCTTAAGTTTTCAACTCTCTGCAGATTATCTAGAACTTAAGAAAAATGCGGGTATCAAGTCTCAGCCCAACAAAGAAGCACCAGTAATTTACCTAGGAGCAGAAAAAGAGTTATTTTTACTTCTGGACAATGGTAAACGAACCAACGGTTACTATCATGTAGCAATTGATGTAG
>DUQY01000196.1 GCA_012837565.1 Bacteroidales bacterium
ATAAGACAATTACACTTTATAATAAATTATGGTGTAATACACATTTTTAATGGTCTCGCAAAGTAAAAATACTTATTTTTGCTGAATGTATTGTACGTAGGAAATCAAATTAATCTCCTAAACACTCCTATCTTCAAGTAGCTTTAGGATTCCTTATAAGTCAATGATGATATACTTATCACAAGTTAAGAGAGCATTTATTATAATCAAAAGAGTTAAGATACAAAATTTGGTTCCCAATCTTCCAATACTATTTATGAAAACAAGCCCGAAAAAGATACAAAATTAAAACGCTATAATAATTTACTGAAACGCCGTTTTAAAAAAATAAAACGGCGTTTCAAGAAATTAAAACGGCGTTTCATTAAGACCCCATCTTTTCAAATTTATATCCCGTCTTTTTTAATTTATATCCCACCTTTTTTAATTTATGTCCCACCTTTTTTCACAAAGATAAACTCCTAATTTTGACAAGTCTTTTTACTGTATTTTCCATTAATCGCCATATAAAATTATTTTAACCTTTTGATATAGATTTTTGGGCCTCGCATAGTCAAAGGAAAGAAGATGAAGATGATAAAGAAGATGAAGAAGCTTAGTTTGATTTAACGTCTTTGGCTATTCTGAAACCTGTGCCAAAACCTAAGGTTTCATGGCCTGAACCTCTACGATGAGATGTTCGCATTAGTTTGTAGTCGAAGTTAAAACACCCTCCCCTATTTGATTTGCCAAGCCCTTGCTTCGGCCCTTGAGGATTAGAGCTGGGACTTTCTTGATAATAAAAGATTTCATAATTATCGTTTACCCATTCCCAAACATTTCCACTCATATCATATATTCCTAATTCGTTTGGTTTCTTCTCTCCCACTTGATGTGTTTTAAGATCTGAATTTTCGTATGACCAACCTACTTCATCATAATTATTACTGCCAGAGAATATATATCCCTTTGATTTATTACCACCCCTTGCAGCATATTCCCACTCGGCTTCTGTTGGCAATCGTCCACCTACCCATTTTGCATAATCAACAGCATCCTGCCATGAAATATAAACAATAGGATGTGAATCTGTTTGTTCCCAAGATGGTGAAAGGGGCATTTTCCTATTATTTGCCTTGCAAAACAGTTTATATTCTCCGATAGTGACTTCGTATTTACTTATCAGAAAGGTTTTAATGTTTACCTTATGTATTGGCTGCTCGTCCGGATAACAATCCTTATCCGTATTTTCACATCCCATCATAAAACTTCCTGCCTCAACCCTTACCCATTCTATGTTTGGTTTATCTTGAGAAAAGGCATTGAATGAAACAAATACAAAAAGGATTGTTAGTATTTTATTTATCATCATCTCCAAAAGTAAAGTTAATATTATGTGCTGTCATTGTAGTTTTAGCTCCAATAAATCCATAAGCGTTTTCAATCCCATCAACAATTATTACTGGCTCACTCATAAATGAATAATTATTATGATATCTGTTTAACGTAAAAAGATAATCGTATGATTTTTTATCAATTGCTGAAAGATTTAAATTGCCATATATTTTTCTTGCTCCTTGTGGTGGATAGCCTAAGTCTCTTGAATCTATTGGGATTGCAAGCCTTACCTTATAGGTTTCTCCTTTGAATTGCTTATTTGAAATAACTCCAAAACGATTGCTTGAGGATTGGAAATTAGTTGAGGCTTCTTTAAATACTCCAATAATGTTTTCCGAAAGAAGTTCTGCCTCAGTCAATGATATTTTACGCCTTCCATAAGAGTCTTCATAATAAATATCTGGCTCTATTTGATAATAGTTATCCCTTCCATTATCTATAATTTCCAAATAAAGGACTACTTGATATAGGATTATATTATTAATAGTATCAGTTGCTTTTTGAACTAAAATACTATCTAAACCACTAACTGGCTTTAGGAGATTTAGATTTGCAGTTCCTATAGCTTCTGCATAGTCTTTATAAGATATTCTAACTTCAACACTATCATTAGTTCTGGGGATGACTGAAAATGTGTATTTGTTTTGGTTTGTACCTCCATTAAGGGTTTGTTTTAAACTTCCGTTAATGTACAAGTCCACCTTTGCATCATTAACTTGGGAAGTTAATTGTTGTGTATTTGGATCATTTTCTCCAAACCACGAATTGTTATTATAAATTCCAGGCTTAGCACTTTTGGAAATGGATATTGAAATAACACTATCTGCTTGAATAAATGACGCAACAACAAGCTTATCATTTGGCAATTCTCCTATGTAGTCTATATCGTATTTACAAGAATTGAAAAGCAGTAAAGATACTATTAATGTTAATATATAATTAATTGATTTCATATTATTTTAGCTTATAAGTATATGATATTGTAGGAATTATTGGCATTATGCTATAGACCGTAAGTTTATTAGGCTCATTAGCTGCCATAATCATAAAGGCATTTTTTCTATTATAGACATTGAAAACATTTAAACTCCAGGTTCTAGTTCCATGTTTCTTTTCTTTATGGAAGTTAACACTTATATCTAATCTGTGGTAGGCTGGCATTACATAATTGTTTCTTTCTCCATAAATCTCAATTAATTCTTGATAGCCATTTTCATCAATATACGGATCATAATAAGAAGCTATTGGAACCGAAACTCTATTTCCTGAATTATAATACCAAGCAGCCGTTGCATCAACCTTGTCGCTAAACTTATGAGTTACCACAACATTAAGTTGGTTTCTTGAATCATATCTATCAAAATACTTTTTTCCTGCGTTAATCTCTCCCCCTTCAAACTCTCTAAATGCCCAAGAAAGAGTGTAGGATATCCAACCTGTTGTGTTTCCTTTCTCTCTTTGAACCATAAATTCCATCCCATAGGCCTCACCCTTACCTTGAGCTACTTTGTCTTCCCATTTTTCTGCTCCACTATTGAATGAAGAAACTCCATCTTTATAGTCAATAACATTATTTAGTTTCTTGTAATAGGCTTCATAGCTAAAGTTTGCCCAGTCTTTTAACTCATAAAACATTCCTGCACTTACTTGATGAGAAGTTATTGGAGCTATTCTTTCTGTTACTGGCACCCACAGGTCGGTTGGCAGAGATATTATCCCATTTGCAAGAAGATGTATGTTTTGGTTCATCATTGCATAACCAGCTTTAAATGATAAGTTTTGTAGGATTGAATAACGAAGGCCAAATCTTGGTTGAATAGAATGGTAGGTTGTTGTTTTATTTACATTAAACATATTATAATGAAGTCCCGGGTTAATTGAGAATTTTTCAGTGAAATTCATTTCGTCCTCAATATACACTATCACCTCATTGCCATAAACCCTATTGTTTACATTATATTGATCTTTTGGTTCTAAACCCTGAATTGTAGAAATTGATGTTATTTCTGGTGAATAAGTATGATAGGTATAGTTAATGCCGTAGTTAATTGAATTCCAACCATTCAAATAGAAATTATAATTATTCTTTATTGACCAGTCTTCAATGCCTGAAAGGAAACTAAAATCAAATTTATAATTCATTTGTCCATCTATATTTTTATTTTCAAGAATTGACCCCATATTAGAACGGTATCTATTAAAGGAAAAAGAAAGGTTGGAGAAAAGTCTATTATTAATTTCATAAGCCCAGTCAATTGTGCCGATTAGATTGCCCCACTTAACATTTGCAGTGTTCTTATCAGAATAATTCATACTTTTTTCTGATGAACTAAACTTAAACATATCATCTCCCCAGTACAAACTTCCGGTTAGCCTATTGCTTGGAGAAAACTTATGATGTATTTTTACGTTTAAGTCACTGAAAAAATAAGCGAAATCAGCATCCGTACCTTCTGTTCTGTTAATGTAAGCAACAAGTGGTCTGGTTAGTAAATCTATATAAGTTCTTCTCCCAGAAATGCTAAAAGTGGTTTTATCTTTAATTATTGGTCCTTCTATATTTAACTTAGCAGAAATTAATCCTACGCTTACCTCTCCACGTATTTTTTCATTATTCCCGTCCTTCATTCTAACATCTACTACCGAAGAGGCTCTCCCTCCATATCTTGCAGGAAAAGCTCCTTTGTAGAATTCAATATTCTTAATTGCATCTGTGTTGAAGGTTGAAATAAATCCCATTAAGTGGTTTGGGTTATAAATCGGTATGCCGTCGATTAGATATAGGTTTTGATCCATATTACCTCCTCTAACATATAGTCCTGTTGTTCCCTCTGTTCCGCTCTTAACTCCTGGCATTAGCTGCAAGGATTTTAACAGGTCACTTTCTCCACCAATTGAAGGCAAAGAGATTATGGTTATAGGGTTTATGGTTATTTTACCTGGAGTTGGATCTTCAATAAATCTTTTTGCAACGCTCCTATCCACAATCACAACTTCCTTAAGGGTTGAGCTGGATGGTTGCAAATATATGTTTATTGTGGTGTCTTTTGTGAAATTGTATTTAAGCAGTATCTTCTCATAGCCTATATAGGAAATGAAAAACTCTGCTTCACCCTTAGGAATAGATATTGAATAGAAACCGTAGTTATTGGATGATGTACCAACTTTGCTATTCATATCATAAATGGTTGCTCCTATTAATGTTTCCCTTGTTTTGGAATCATACATATAGCCATTTACTCTAATATTTTTTGTTTTAGTTTCCTGACCAATTGTGGTGAGGCTGATAAATAAGAAAGATATTAAAAACAATAGATGTTTTCTTGTCATGATTTTTTTAATTATTAAATTCTTCTTACACTTTGAATACCGTCAACACCTTCTATGTTCTTAATTAGCTTATTTAATTGTTCTGCGTCGTAAATATAAACCATTATCGTTCCTTCAAACAATCCCTCACTACTTTCCACAGCAAGTCCTCTTATATTAATATTCCATCCCTCAGAAACTACTCCTGTAAGTTCTTGCAATAAGCCCCTCCTATCAATACCTTTAACTTTAATACCTGCTAAGAAAGTAATTTTTTCATTTTCTCTCCATTTTGCTTTAATGATTCTATGGCCAAACTTAGACATCTCGTCAATCGCCTTTATACAAGATGTTCTATGGACTTCAATTGAGCTTTCCCTTATAAGTCCTACAATATCGTCTCCTGGCACAGGCCTACAACATGGTGCAGTTACATACTTAAGGTTTTCCATATTTTGTTGGATAACTACTTGCTCTGGATTATTCTCAATTTGTTTTTTAATTTCTTCATTTAATGTTAGCTTGTCCCCATCCTTATCTCTTCTTGTTAAAAACGGATTTCTTAAGAACATCCATGTTGAATTCTTTGATTTCCTCTTATCAAAACAAAGTCTAACATCCTCTATGGTTATATCCTCTTTTGCAACTTTATAGTAAAAATCTATAAGCTGAGGAAGCCCAACATATTTACTTAGCTTATCTATATTTTCATTACTAAACTCTATGCCTAGTTCTAAGTAAATCTTTTCTAGCTTTTCTAATCCTTCTTCATAAAAACCTTTACGATAATCTCTTAAATAGTTCTTGATGCCTTGAACTGCCCTAGAAGTCTTAACAAATGAAAGGTATTCTTCTTTTGGATATGATATTTTAGAGGTTATTATTTCTACTTGGTCTGATGGTTTAAGCTCGTGATTTAGGGTTACAACCTTGTAGTTTACCTTTGCTCCCATACAGTTTATGCCAAGCTGGGTGTGAACATTGAAAGCAAAATCTAATACCGTTGAACCTTTTGGAAGCGTTATAATCTTTCCTATTGGCGTAAAGGTTGTTATTTCATCAATTACTAAGTTTAGCTTGAAGTCATTAACAAAATCAATTGCATTATCAGACTGGTTATCCAAAAGCTCTCTTACTTTTCCTAACCAATTATCTAATTTCTCGTCAAGTTCCCCTTCCTTAACTTCTTTGTATTTATAATGTGCAGCCAATCCTTTTTCAGCTATCTCATCCATTCTCTGGCTTCTGATTTGAACCTCTACCCATCTTCCATTATTTGCTTGAACGGTGAAATGCAGTGCCTCGTAGCCATTAGTTTTTGGTTTCGAAATCCAGTCTCTTAACCTATCGTGCTTTTGTTCTCCATAAATTGTATTAATTAAGGAATAAGCGGCAAAACAAGATTCCTTCTCAATTTCAACTGGAACATCTAAAACAACTCTAATTGCAAATATATCATATATCTCATCAAAAAGAACTCCTTTATTTTCTATTTTTCCAATAATAGAGGTTATGGTTTTAACCCTTGCAGTAACAGTAAATTTATAGCCTTTATTTCTAAGTTCTTTTTCAATAGGTTCTGCAAATTCTTTAATAAACTTATTTCTAACCTCTTCAGAGTCTTTTAGTTTTTCAACAATTTCTTGGTATCCCTGAGGATTGATGTACTGAGTTGAAAGATCTTCCAACTCACTCTTAATTTGATATAATCCCAAACGGTGAGCCAGTGGGACATATAGCATTTGAGTTTCGGAAGCTATTTTCAATTGTTTATCCTCTCGCATCGATTCAAGAGTCCTCATATTATGAAGCCTATCACATAGTTTAAGAAGAATAACCCTAACATCGTCACCCATTGTTGTTAGAAGCTTTTTGAAGTTTTCTGCCTGAATGGAATTGGTTGCATAATCGAAAACTCCCTCTATTTTTGTAAGTCCGTCAATAATTTGAGCAACCCTATCATCAAATATCATTCTAATATCTTCAAGAGTATATTCGGTATCCTCAACCACATCATGCAAAAGAGCACAAACAACAGCAACGGGTCCAAGACCTAAGTCCTCAGCCGCAATCCTTGCCACCTCCATTGGATGAATTATATAAGGCTCCCCTGTCTTTCTCCTAACCCCCTCATGAGCCTTTCTAGCAACAGTAAAAGCCCTTCTTACCTGTCTTTTCTCTTCCTGTGAGGCTGACTGAGAAATCAACTGAATAAGATGCTTATACCTTTTTAATATATCTCTTCTTTCTAACTCTTCGTCTATAATATACATATTTCCGCCTTAACTACTTTATCTATCTCTTTTTCTTAAAAAAATCCTTAACTATTTTCGAGCATTCTTCTTCCAGAATGCCTAACTCAACAATTGTTTTAGGATGATATAAATTTACACCTATTGCTGAGGCTCCTCTTTTTTCATCCTTTGCACCAAAAACCACCCTACCTATCTGTGTCCAATAGCAAGCACCAGCACACATAACGCAAGGTTCCATTGTAACGTATAATGTACAATCATTTAAGTATTTCCCTCCCAATGCATTTGTTGCAGAAGTGAAAGCCTGCATCTCAGCATGAGCAGTAAAATCATTTAACCGCATAGATAAATTATGAGCTCTTGCAACAATTTTATCCCTACAAACAATTATAGCACCAATTGGAACTTCATCAATATCAAATGCAAGTTGAGCCTGTTTTAAAGCCTCTTGCATATAATAAATATCATCTTTTACTAATACTGAATTCATAAATTAAAAATTATCTTGACAAAATTACAAAAACAAATCGGAATATCGTATTTTTGCATAAAATACAGAGAAAAATTGACAACAAAAGAAACCTATAAACATAGCATACCTATCCAAATTAGATTTAGTGATATCGATGCCTTGAGCCATGTAAACAACAGCTTCCACTCACAATACTACGACCTTGGAAGAATACATTACTTTGAAGAGGTGATGAAAGAGAAAATAAATTGGACAGAAATCGTTGTGGTAATTGTTCATATTGAAATTGATTTTATTTCGCCAATACTTCAAGCAGACAATATAGATGTTGAAACAAAACTATTCTCATTTGGAGAAAAAAGCATGAAGATGCACCAACAACTAATAGATAACAAAACTGGTATCATTAAATCTAAATGTACAACCATACTATCTGGTTTCAATAGCAGAACAAATACCTCAGTCAAAATCCCAGAAGATTTTAAAACAAAGTTTCTTGAATTCGAAGCATAATTGATATTTCTTTAAGTTCATATCATGTCGCTTTACTGAAACGCAGATCTACAAAATTAAAACGCTGTAATAAATTTTTAAAACGCTGTAATAAAAAATTAAAACGAAGATCTACGAAATTAATACAGCGATTCGTTAGGAGGTAATATTAAATCCTGAAAATCAAATCAAAAGAAACATTTAGGTATATAAAAAAAGAAAGCGGATAGTCGTAAAGAATATCCGCTAATCCACAATTATGAAAACAAAAAAGCCTCTCGGCTTTCGTAGTCTCAGGCGGACTTGAACCGCCGACCCCTACATTATCAGTGTAGTGCTCTAACCAACTGAGCTACGAGACTATATAAATAAAGGAAAACCATTAAAAGTAGCGAAATACTTAATCCAAAGATTAAGAAAGTGTCAAAAGTTCGTGTTGTGAGACCTAAGTCTCTATTTTCTATCTCTAGAAAGGAGGTATTCCAGCCACACCTTCCGGTACGGCTACCTTGTTACGACTTAGCCCCAGTTACTAGTTTTACCCTAGGACGCTCCTTGCGGTCACGTACTTCAGGTACCCCCAGCTTCCATGGCTTGACGGGCGGTGTGTACAAGGCCCGGGAACGTATTCACCGCAGCATGGCTGATCTGCGATTACTAGCGAATCCAACTTCACGGAGTCGAGTTGCAGACTCC
>DUQY01000197.1 GCA_012837565.1 Bacteroidales bacterium
ACGAAAACGCATTTGCGCACAAGAAAGAGCTAGTTCTTTTTTAGCTCTCGTCATGGCAACATAAAACAAACGCCTTTCTTCCTCAAGTTCAACCCTCGAACCAAGACTAAGAGCATTTGGGAAAAGATTCTCTTCCAATCCTGCAACAAAAACATAAGGAAACTCCAAACCTTTAGCTGCGTGAATTGTCATAAGAGAAACCCTATCATTTTCTTGTTCATCATCGCGGTCAGTTTCTGACATTAGGCTCACCTGTTGAACGAACACATCTAAGGTTTTATTATTCAATGCTATTTCTTCTCCTGTTGCTTCATCCAAAAGAGCTTGGTCGTCGGACTCAACAAAAGCTTGCAATGCATTAATAAGTTCTTCAATATTATCAATCCTCTCATCCAAAAGAGGATCATCATCTTCTTTATAAAACTTAATTATATGAGAAGAAGAAATTATCTTCCCACCTAGTTCAAAAGCATCTAACTTGTCTAACTCAAAACTAAATGCTTTTATCATTGTAGTAAAACCAATTATATTATTAATTGTTCTGGGAGAAATTCCACTAGTAGAGTCAAGACTTATTGCAGCATCAAACAAAGATATATTATTTTCTGCCGCAATTAGTTTTAATTTATTTAGAGAAGTATCCCCTATTCCTCTGGTTGGGAAGTTAATCACTCTAAGAAAAGCCTCCTCATCATTATTATTTACAATCAAACGAAAATATGATAAGACTTCCTTTATTTCTTTTCTTCCATAGAACGAAATTCCACTAAAAATCCTATAAGGAATATTCATAAAACGTAGACTTTCCTCCAATGAACGAGATTGCTGATTGGTTCTATAAAGAATTGCAAAATCCTTATAAGTAGCCACATCACTCCTCATCCTATTTACAATTATGCTAGAAATCCATTTAGCCTCATGCCTATCACTTTCACATTCCTGATAATTTATCTTATCTCCCTCATCATTATCTGTCCATACTTTTTTATCAATCCTGCCTATATTCTTATCAATTACAGAATTTGCTGCATTAACGATATTCTGAGTAGAACGATAGTTTTGCTCCAATTTATAGACCTTAGACTCAGGATAATCCTTCTGAAAATCAAGTATATTCCTAATATTTGCTCCTCTAAAGGCATAAATACTTTGAGCATCATCACCAACAACACAAATATTCCTATATCTGGCTGATAGCTTCTTAATAATAACATATTGCGAGAAGTTAGTATCTTGGTACTCATCAACCAAAAGATATTTAAATTTCTCTTGGTATTTCAAAAGCAAGTCAGGGAAGTCCCTAAGAAGCACATTCATATTAAAAAGCAAATCATCAAAATCCATTGCCATTGCTCTTCTTAACCTATTATTGTATTCAGCGTAAATTTGTCCAATGTAAGGTCTCTTAATCGCCTTGTCCTCAGTAGTAAAAGTAGGGTTATCCATATAATCCTGAGGAGATATCAAATTACCCTTAGCCATCGATATCCTGCTTAAAATCAAAGATTTATTATAGAGCTTTTCATCCAAATTATATTCCTTAACAATCGATTGTATAAGTCTTTTTGAATCTTCCGAATCGTAAACAGTAAAAGTATTTAAGTATCCTAATCTTTCTGCCTCTATTCTCAAAATTTTAGAGAAAACAGAGTGAAAAGTCCCCATCCAAATATATTTAGCCTTATCCCCTACCAAAGATACAATTCTCTCCTTCATCTCCTTTGCTGCCTTATTAGTGAAGGTAAGAGAAAGGATATTAAAAGGGTCAACACCTTTTTCAAGAAGGTGAGCAATACGGTAAGTCAAAGTTCTTGTTTTTCCAGAACCAGCACCAGCAATAATCATCACAGGCCCCTCAGTACACTCAGCTGCAAGTCTTTGTTCTGAATTCAAATCATCTAATAACATCTATCTATCTTAATATTTTAATTGAAAAACCATCGAATTTAGACTTCAAAGATAAGAATAAAATAATTAACCGAGAGTATAAATAAAATAGAAGTTATTAACATTGAATTTAGGCTTTGAAATGGCTTGAAAATGAAACGCCGTTTTAAGAAAATGAAACGAAGAAAGAATTTCTTAAAACGAAGAAAGAAAAAATTGAAACGAAGAGTTAGTTTTGATGAAGAATATGTTAAATTTACTTATTTTATATCCACCTTTTCTATTCTAAAAATCTTCGTTTCCTTTCGTTTTTCAAAGATAAAAATACTTGAAATTATAAATATTGAAACCATAAAAAGAATTGGATTATAAACTTCACCAACTTTATTTATATCTATATCTATATCATTGGTATAGAAAAGATAGGAGCCAATAACAACGGTTAGGTTATTTAGGAAATGAAAGATAATAGGGTAGATAATATTCTTGGAAAAAACATAGAGATAACCCAAAAACAAGCCTAAGAAAACCCTTGGTATGCTTGAAAAAGGTTGAAAATGTATAAGGCTAAAAAGGATTGAAGTCAAGAGAATACCTAAAAACCTGTATTTCACAAGATTTATCATTGTCCTCTGCATAGCACCCCTAAAAAAGACTTCCTCCAAAATAGCAGGCAAGAGGGCAATTACAATAATATTAATTATTAGACCCAAAGAACTTGTATCCGAAAGAAAACCCTTCATTATCCTACTTGCATTTTCCTCC
>DUQY01000198.1 GCA_012837565.1 Bacteroidales bacterium
CGAACACTCAATATTACCGAGAAAACAGGCAAGCTTGTATCAATAAAAAGTGTTGATGATGACAATGACTTAATGATAATTAACAAGTCGGGAATAACAATACGTCTTAATATTTCCGATATTCGCACCATGGGACGAGCCACACAAGGTGTACGTCTTATAAATCTTGATAAACGTAACGATGAAATAGCATCTGTTTGTAAAGTAAACTCTCAAGAAGATGATGAAAGTCAAAACATTGTCGACGAGTTGAAATTAAAAGAATCATTAGAAGATGATATTTCTGAAAATGAAGTAAACGATGACTCAACACCAGAAATTGAGAATGAATCAGAAGATTAATTAAACTATTTACATAAATATAGTCAAACCAATTATGCAAGAGCAAACAAACAGCATAATTAATCTATTAAAATAAAGAATCAATATGAGAAAAATTTTTATCCTCAGTCTACTTACAACTATGACATTTTTTGCATGTGCGCAAAAAGGAGTTGTTAAAGACGCAAACAGATCATTGAGAAGCGATGATTTAAATGAAGCAAGAGCACTCATAAAACAGGCTTTAGAGAATGAAGAAACTGCTAATGATCCAAATGCTTGGAAATTAGCAGGAGATATTGGAGATAAAGCCTTTGAAAATGAGAGAACCAAACAAATGTTGGGCAAAGAGGCGAATAACGATGCAATGTATAAGGGCTTAATGGAATCTTATGCTCCTTATTTAAAAGCTGACTCATTAGGACAACTTCCAGATTCAAAAGGAAGAGTAAGAAATAGAGTAAGAAAAGATATTGCTGCTACACTTAGAGCAAATCATCCTTTCTTTATAAATGGAGGAATACACTTTAATGATAAGCAGGATTTCTCTAGAGCATCAAAATACTTCGAAGTATATTGGGATATTCCTACTTTAGATTTATTTGAAGGCAATAAAGAAGGCTTTTTGCTTGATAGCACCTATCAAACAATTAAATACTACGCTATCATTACTTCTATTCAAGCAGAAGATCATGATAGAGCAGTAAATCTTATTTCGCGTGCTATAGATGAGCCTTTTATCGAAAACAGTGCTTATCAAGAGAGCGACTTATATGAATTGCTAGCAAGCGAGTATATCCAAAGCGGTGATACTGCTAGTTATATGGAAGTGTTGAGTGTGGGTGCTGAAAAGTTTCCGAAAAGTAAATATTTCATACCTAATCTTATTAATGTGTTTATCCGTGAAGGAGAAAACGATAAAGCACTAGATTATCTAGATCAAGCTATCAAGAACGACCCAACCAATGCATGTGACTTGAATAGTGTAAAAGCAGCCTTATTTGCAGAAAACAACGAGTTCGAAAAAGCAGAAGCTGAATACCAAAAAGCATTAGCTCAAGACGAAAACTGCGAACGTGCCTTAGAAGGGCTTGCTGTAAATTTCATACTTCAAGCACAAAATCTGAAAGATAAATCTGTAGAGTATATGAATGATAGAAAACTACAGGCAGAGAATGATAAGAAAATAGTAGAGTTTTATCAGTTAGCATTACCATACTTAGAAAAGTTTACTGAAAACTTAAAAGAACGCAATGCTGAAGAGTCTGTAATTACAGGAGCATTAATAAAATTACAAAATGTTTACTACAACTTAAGCAACTTAGGAGTAGATAAATCTGTAGAACTTGAATCAGTTGAAGAGCAGCTTGCTCGATAATTTAAAGTATGACAAATTCAAAATATAAAAAGGTGGTGCATTATTTGTACCACCTTTTTGTTTATCGATAATTTAGTAATAGTGGGGATGAAATATAAACAAATAATTATTATCTTATAAGTTGATTAAACATAATAGTCATTATGAAATATACAATCCATTATTATTTGTTGAACGAACAATCAAATTTAAACGATATAAAATTGTATATTTGTACTATATAAATAAAATAGAAAATTAGCATACTACACATGAACAAACAACGATACGGATTGCGCGGAGTTTCTGCGTCGAAAGAAGATGTACACAATGCAATAAAAAATATCGATAAAGGAATTTATCCTAAAGCATTTTGTAAAATTATTCCAGATATTTTAGGAGGCGATTTAGATTATTGTAATATTATGCATGCTGACGGTGCAGGCACAAAATCGTCGTTAGCATATATGTATTGGAAAGAAACAG
>DUQY01000199.1 GCA_012837565.1 Bacteroidales bacterium
AAATTATTATAACTTTTGGCATAGATTTTTGGAGCCTAATAGTCAAAGTCAAGTGATTTCCTTTCGAAAGTTTTATATTTATTAATTATTTATCAGTTTTATATGGATTGTGAGATTAATTTTTATAATTTTGCATCTTAATATTTAGATTTTTACAGACAAAATAATTCTTATGGATATTGATAATGGCTATACTAAGACTGAAAGATATAACCCTGAAACCCTCGAAAAATTAGCTCACCACTATAAAGAGATTTTGACTTTGATTGGGGAGGATTCTTCTCGTGAGGGGCTTTTGGATACTCCTCTGAGGGTTGCAAAGGCTATGCAGTTTTTCACTCACGGATATGATGAGGATCCTGTTGAGATTCTTCGCTCTGCAACCTTTAATGAAGACTATAAACAAATGGTTATTGTTAAGGAGATTGAAATTTATTCTCTTTGTGAGCATCATATGGTTCCTATGATTGGAAAGGCTCATGTAGGGTATATTCCTAATGGAAAGATTGTTGGGCTTAGTAAGATTCCTCGTGTTGTGGAGTGTTTTTCTCGCCGCTTGCAGGTTCAAGAACGTTTAACTAAGCAAATTAAAGATTGTATTCAAGAGACCTTAAACCCTCTTGGAGTTATTGTTGTGATTGAGGCAAGACATCTTTGTATGAGTATGCGAGGTGTTCAAAAACAAAATTCTGTTACTACTACTTCTGACTTCACTGGTGCTTTTCTTAAAAGTGAAACAAGGGCAGAGTTTCTTCAGCTTATTAGTTCAAAACTTTCTTAAAAAAACAACCCTATATTTTCTTTATATAGGGTTGTTCTTTTTTATTTCTCTAATTCTTTTATCCTTTTTTCAAGTTCATTTATCTTATCAGCAAGATCTGGAAGCTTTCTAAAATATAAATAGCTCTTCATATATGGTCTTGCACTCCAAGAAGGAGACCCAAGAACGCTTGCATTATCTTCAATATTAGACATTATACCCGATTGAGCTCCAATCTTAACATTATCGCCAATTGTTATATGTCCTGCAAATCCAACTTGACCTCCAATAAAGCAGTTCTTCCCTATTTTTGTTGTACCCGAAACTCCTGCTTGAGCAGCCATAACCGTATTTTCATCAATGATTACATTATGAGCTATTTGAATTAGGTTATCCAATTTCACACCTTTTTTAATTATTGTGCTACCCATTGTTGCCCTATCAATTGTTGTGTTTGCGCCAATATCAACATTATCTTCTAAAATAACATTACCGATTTGAGCTATCTTCTTAAAGGAGCCATCTGCTAAAGGTGCAAAACCAAAGCCATCAGCTCCTATAACAGCTCCTGAATTTATGCTACAATTATTCCCTATTACGCAAGAATGATAGACCTTTGCTCCTGAAAAGAAAGTAACATTATCACCTATTTGAACATTATCGCCAATATATACATGAGGATATATCTTAGCCCCCTGCCCTATTTTCACATTTTCTCCAATAAAAGCAAACTCTCCAATATAAGGCTCACCCTCAATTGTAGAAGTCTTTGAGATAAATGAAAGAGAAGAAACTCCTTCCTTATTTAGCATATATTCATTATATATATCTAAGACCTTAGCAAAGCAAGCATAAGCATCATCTACCTTAATAATAGTTGTCTTTATATCTTTTTCTGGCTCAAAGCTTTTATTCACAATTACCACAGAAGCTTTTGTGTCGTAAATATAATGTTCGTATTTAGGGTTTGAAAGGAAAGACATCCCTTTTTCTATGCCCTCTTCAATCTTACAAAGAGTGTTAACGACAACGTTATCGTTTCCCACTACTTCTCCTCCCAACATTTGGGATATTTGTCCTGCAGTAAATTCCATATCTTATTGTAATTTTATTCCTCTTGCAAAGATATAAAAAACCAAAGACCTAATCGGTTTTTAGTTAAAAATGCTTGTGATTTTGGAAATATGAAAAAAAGTTGTAATTTTGCACTCTGATTAAAACAAGGTCTCTTGGCCGAGCGGTTAGGCACCGGTCTGCAAAACCGTCTACTCCAGTTCGAATCTGGAAGAGACCTCAAGAAAATAATCGTTTCAGCCACCTTTTAAGGTGGCTTTTTTGTTATCTATATCTCAATAATTTTGTACTTTTGCACATTATATAGGAATGCTTTGACATTACCATCATAATTAATTAGCTTTATGAAAGATTTAACAACAGAAACCAATTCAGCCAGAGACAAACTATTCAATATTTCAATTCTGAGTTTAATCATTTTAGCAGTTCCAGCGTTTGCTCTCTCCATAATTCAAATTATTGAAAATGGACCAATTTTAAATTTCGTATTATTTTGCGTTGCAGTTTTGTTTGCGATAATTATTTTTATTTTCAGAAACAAACTATCTATTAAACTTAAATCACATTTGATTGCTTCCTTATTCATTATTGCAGGATTTATAGGGAATTTATTCTTTGCATTTTCTGGAGGTCACTACTTATGTCTTATTGGTATTGCAATAATTACTGTTTTATATGGTAAAAGACTAGGAATAATCTATTCTATTATTACACTCTTAGGATATATTCTTAACCAATACATTGTCTTAAATAATATAATTGTTAGGGAAATAGACTTTAATACATTTAACAAAGATATACTAAGCTGGGTATATGGACTATTTACTATAGTTATTACTTCAATAATACTAATTGGTTCAATAAGTTATATCAATAAAGCTTTTATAAATTTGGTAAAAAAACTTGATAAAAATAATAATCAACTCAACACATTAAACTCCGCTTATAAGGAAGTTTTCGTTAAGGTTGAAGAAAGTGAAAGAAAATATAAAACAATTTTCAATACTCTTAATGAAGGGGTTATTCTTACTGACCAGGATGGAAACATTATTGATTGTAATAGTGCCAGCCAAGATATTTTAGGAGCTTCAAAAGAGGATTTACTTAGCGTTAATCTTCACTCGAAAAACTTTAGCTTTATTTATCCTAACCTAAGCCCTGTTCCTGATGATGAGTGTCCGGGCATTAAAACATTGGAAAAAGGAATTTCTATTTCTAACTTTGAAGTTGGATTACAACAAGAAAACCAAATCAAATGGATTGGGCTCAGCTCAGAACCTCTAAAGGTTGAAGGCTATGGGGTTTTCCTTACTCTTGAAGACTTAACTCGTGAGAAAGAACAAGAACAAGAATATTTATTATTCAACCGCTATTTCGAAACTTTTTTGGAGCATATAACTGATTATGTACTCTTCAAAAATGAATATGGAAAAATAATTTTTTGTAGCCAAAGTCTTGCAACACTTACGGGATATAGCAATTGGAAAGATATTATTGGCAAAAGCTATGAAGATCTTACCTTTAAAGATAAAGCAAAAGAGTATCAAGAAGAAGATGATAATGTTTTTCAAACAGGCGTACAACTAAAAGGAAAGGTAAATTTGTTCTATGACGCTGATGGAGAGATTAGACATGAACAGACTAATAAAATTCCTTTATTTGACGATGATAGGAAAGTTATCGGAATTATTAGCATAAGTCGGGATATTACAGATTTATTAAAGGAAAAAGAAATTATTAGAGAAAAAGAAGCAAAGATAAATCTAATATTAAACTCAACTGCTGAGGGTATTTATGGAATAGATAATAACGGGAATTGCACATTTGCTAATCAATCTTGTCTAGATATGCTAGGATATGCAAAAGAGGAAGAGTTTCTTGGTAAAAATATGCATAATCTAATTCATCATTCTTATGCAAATGGTAGTCCAATGAGTTCTCACGACTGCAATATTAATTATACTATTAATCATGGAGAAGGAATGACATCCGATAAGGAAGTTTTTTGGAGAAAAGATGGCTCATGCTTACCGGTTGAATACTTCTCTTATATACAAATGCATGATGGAATAATTGTTGGATCTGTTGTTACTTTCTTAGATATATCTGAAAGAAAGAAGCGTGAAAAGCAAATCATTAGTTTTACTAAAAAGCTTCAAAAGCTTAACTCCGATAAAGATAAATTTATTGGTATACTTGCTCATGATTTAAAGAACCCTTTCACTTCCATAATAGGATTTTCACAATATATTTTAGATAACTTAGAAGAAATAGATAAAGAGACTCTAAAAGAATTTACCGGTATCATAAACGACAGTTCTGAAAAGGGATATAAGTTAATGGAAGAAATACTTGTTTGGCTTAGGGTTAGGTCAGGCATGATGGATGTTGACAAGAAAGAATTTGAACTTAAACCAGTTGTTTTACATACTTTTAAAAATCTAAAAACACATGCTCAAATTAAAAACATAACCCTTTCTTGTTCAATTCCAGACAACTTATATATTGAAGCTGATATCAATATATTGAAAACAATATTGAGGAATCTAGTAAGTAACTCAATAAAGTTCTCCAACAAAAATGGAGTAATTGAAGTTGGGTCTGAAGAAAAAGACAATAAGATTCAAATAACCATCTCGGATAACGGCGTTGGAATGGATCAGGAATTTGCAAATCAATTATTTATTAGCGATTCTAACGAAACAAAGGAAGGAACCCAAGGAGAAAAAGGCACAGGATTAGGCATATCAATAGTTAAAGAGCTTATACAAAAACATGAAGAACTTATTTGGGTAGAATCAGAATTAGGCAAAGGAAGCAATTTCATTTTCACAATGCCAAAGGCTGAAAGCAAGAACTAAAAAAACTATCGTTGCAATATGAATAAAATTGGATATTACCTTGTTTTCTATTGCCTACTAGTCCCATTATCTCTTTTGCCGATGTGGATGCTATATGGTATTTCTAATTTTATAAGTTTCATCCTTCAACACATATTGCAATATAGAGTTAAGGTTGTTGAGAAAAACCTTAAGAAATCCTTCCCTAACAAAACAGAAGAAGAACTAAAAATAATTAAAAACCAATTCTACAACCACCTTTCAGATGTATTTATGGAGGCCTTGAAGATGCTTACCATCTCTAAAACAAATCTAATAAAGAGATATTATTGTCAAAACAAAGAAGTTCTTGATAAGTATTATAAGAATAAACAAAGCTTAATATTTGTGTCCTCTCACCATAATAATTGGGAGTATATGGTCTTATCGC
>DUQY01000200.1 GCA_012837565.1 Bacteroidales bacterium
ATGGAAATGGTTTGGCTTTTATAAGATGGAAGGATAATGGGTATATAATAGATACAAAAAATTTCCCAACCAATCCTAATTGGGTACGTGCAGGAGCAAAGAATACAGTAGTAAATGATAATGGAGATATGATATTGACAGGAATGTTTAATAATAGTATTGACTTTGGTAATATACAATTAACATCAGGAGGTAATAGTACAGCATATATTGCAAAATTTAACGACCCATCTTTTATAATTCCTTTTGAGGGAGGAGACACATTAAATGACCAAGAGCCACAATCATTAAACGATATTTCAATTCAAAAAGAAAATGAAATCCTAGTTTACCCCAACCCAACCAAAGACGAAGTATATATAAGAACAAAAGGAGAGCAAATAAACTCCTATTCCCTTTGTAATATTAGTGGACAACTTCTCTTAAAGGATGAAAAGGTAAAAACAAATAGTCAAAAGATTAGTCTTAGAGATTTCCCAAAGGGTGTTTATATCTTGAAAGTTGTAACCAATAAGAATGTTTATTCACGGAAAGTAGTTAAGAATTAGTTAGTTATTCTTGATTATTTACTCCGTAACCAAAGAGTGAGAAATCGGCAAGGGTGGGGTCTAAGGGGAATATGGTTTTCATATTATTTGTTATTTCAATTGCGGTTTTCATATTTGCTTGCTTAGAACATGTTAGTCCAAGTCTTAGTGCCTGCCTGTGAACATGGGTGTCAACAGGTATTATTAGATCTTTTGGTTTAAGAATAGTCCAAATGCCTAAATCCACAATTCCATCATTTCTAACCAACCATCGCATTAGCATACATAGTCTCTTACATGCTGATGTATTATTGATTGGTATGCCTTCTACTTCTTTGAATATATGAATTATAGCATCAATTACATCTAAGCAAGGGTTGTTTGAATAAGGGTGTTTTAAAATTTCTTTCTCTATCTTCTGCTCTAAGCTTTGATTACCCTCTTCAATATAGATAGTAAATAGAGTTTGGCAGAGATTATAGAAGTCTTTGTTCTTATAGAAACGATATAGTGATTTTTCATCACCTCGATATCTCTCAAAACCTCTTTCTTTGATATAGTTATATGGAGTTAAATACTCCGTATTATCAAATTCCTTATGTATGTTTTCAAGAGTTTTGAGTATGGCTTTTCTATTGCCATAAGCTAACCAAGAACTTATAAATGCAGATATTTCTATATCTTTTTTATCTTGGTATTTATGAGGATATTGAATAGGGTCTTTTCCAATAAACTCCTTTATATTATATGTTTTTGCGTATTCAAGAAGAAGGGATTCTTTATTTTTCATCCTTAATTGACTTGTTTTTCTTGCTATCTCTTATTCCTTCATATACGAGATCGTGTATGCTTGTTCTTATATTTAGTTTCGATAGTTTATTGTCATTTGCTGAAGGGTAAACTCTATTTGATAGGAAGATTAATGTTATTTTCTCAACTGGGTCTATCCAAAAGTATGTACCTGTAAAACCTGTATGTCCATAGCTCTTTTCTGATGCGTATTTCGAACAAGGGGAATTATTGTTTTTTGAGTCCTTAACAGGTTTATCAAATCCTAATACTCTTCTATTATCTTTGAAATAGGTTTTATTAAAGGTTCTTATCGTCTTCTTATCCAAATAATGTATTCCCTTATACTCACCCTCATTCATTAGCATTTGACAGATTTTACTTATATCCGTAGCATTAGAAAATAAGCCTGCATGACCTGCAACTCCACCCATCATAGCTGCAGTTTGGTCGTGAACATATCCTCTAATAAGTTTGTTCCTAAAATAATCATCCATTTCAGTTGGTGCAATATTATCTAAGGAAAACTTATTTCTTGGGTTAAATGATGTGTGATTAAGCTCCATTAGATTATAGAAATTATTAGATAAAAACTCATCTAACTTCATGTTACTAATCACCTCTATCACTTCTCCAAGTAAAATAAAGCCTAAGTCAGAGTAAACGTAACCTTGTTTTTTGTTTAACTCGCTTTTTGCAATCTTCTTTAGTATTTCACTTTTATAATCTTTCTTTATACATAAGCTATCGCATACCATGATATAATCCTCCATTGCAGAAGGATTGAATGAGTAATATAAAGGGTCTGGTTTCTTATCTTTTAGGGTTTCTGAGTAGAAAGGAACCCATGCTTTTAGCTGAGCATTATGAGAAAGAGCTTGTTTTATAGTTATTTTCTTCTTGTTTGTATGTTTTAGATATGGTAAGTATTTCGATAGCTTATCATCCAAATCATACTTATCTTCTTCATAAAGTTTCATCATTGCAAGGGTAGTGGATAATGCTTTTGTTAGGGAGGCAACATCGTAGATTGTGTTTTTATTAACCCTATCAATTGAATCATAGGTTAGGTATCCATAAGATTTAGAATATATCATATCATTCTCATGTAATACAATAACTTGACAACCTGGATATGCACCAAGAGATATTCCTTTATTAGCAATGCTATCAATCTTTTTCAAATACTCAATGCTTATTCCATTTTCCACAAAGTTTGCCCAATACATTATATCCTCATCATATTTTAGACTATGATTAACTTTGAGACTTTCAGAACTTGTTACAGGGAGTTTTCCCTCAACATCAATTAATCCAAAAATACTATTAGCCAAAGCTTTTTGTATATATGGCATATTTTCATAACCAAGTAGAATTGAGTTTATACAGTCTAAGCTATCAAATTGTATAAGTGAGTAGGGGTTAGCAAATAGTGCAAGAATTACATTATAATCTTTTTCTAAGAATTTTAAATCCTCAATAGCTTTCTTGCTTACACCATAATTGTTATTTGCTCTCTTTTTTATATCTCCACAGATAACAGTAATAATATAATCAAAATCTTGTAGTTCTTTTGCTATTTGATGAATTGAATCACCCTCTTTTATTTGATAAAACTTAGCATCATTATATATATTAATGGTTGAAGTGAAATCTTTTATATCTTCAATACCTAACTGCACAATAGCAATCTTAGCATTGTTTCTATCAACAATTGGAAGATTATTATCTGTGTTTTTTACAAGAGTTATTATCTTTTCTGATATTTGATTAGATATTTCTTCGGCTTGATTAATAAGTTCTTTGCTTGGAAGGGTAATTTCTTTTTTTGTTTCTGAAAATAGACCTAAATCATATTTTAATTCTAATACTTTTCTGCACTTGCTATCAATATCTTTTTCTGTTATTCTCTTATCTTTTATTGCTTTAAGAATAGCAGTTACTGCTTTATATTCGTTTTTTGGCATAAGAAGAATATCAACGCCAGCCATTAGAGCTCTAACTTCAGCCTCACCATCAGTATAGTTTTTGGTAACTCCACTCATATTTAATGCATCTGTTATAACAAGACCATCAAACTTTAATTCTTTTCTTAGGTAATCATCAATTACTTCTTTGCTTAGGGAAGATGGGAGTTTCTTGTCCGAAATCAAACTTGGAATATTCAGATGACCAATCATAACCATTTTAGCACCTCTATCAATTGAATAACGAAAGGGATATGTATCTATGGAATCTATAAATCCTTTTGTATGATTAATTGTTGGTAGGTCGTAATGCGAATCAACTTCTGTATCTCCATGACCAGGGAAATGCTTTAAGGAACCTAATACTCCATTATCTTCCATCCCTTTTGCATAAGCCCATGACAGTTTTGCAACTCTTTCTTTATCCTCTCCAAATGAACGTGAATCAATAACAGGATTCTTAGGATTTTGGTTAATATCCACGCAGGGAGCAAAGTTTATATGAATACCCATAGCCTTAGCCTGAAGAGCAATATTCTTACCCATTTCATAAACCAATGAGTCATTATCAGTAGCTCCAATACTTATTTGTCTTGGAAAGGAATAACCATCTGTCATTCTCATTCCCAACCCCCATTCTCCATCAATACTAAATATTAGAGGTGTTTTGGCAATCTTAGAATATGTTTTATTAAGTTCAAGCATTATATCCCCACTACCTCTAAAGAAACATATACCTCCAATATTTAAACTATCTATTGACTTTGAAATCATATTTACATAAGGAGTATTGTTTTTGGTGTCGGAAGCAATAATAATTATCTGCCCAATCTTATCGTTTAGGCTCATAGACTTCATCTTATTATTGATGAATATATCTTTTTGGGTAAGATTTAAAGGAGGTGCTTCAACTTGAGCTGTAACGCAGGATGAAAATAGAATAGAGAAGAAGATTGAGATAATTATTGGATAAAGTTTCATTTCAAAATATGGTTTTGCAGTATAGTTTTGCAAAGATAAGAAAAAGAAAGAATACTATATAACAAAAAAAAAGCTACTAATTAACTTAGCAGCTTTTCTCTAATTAAGATAAATCTAATTATAAAACTCTTCTAACTTCAATAATAGCTTGTTGAATTCTTTTCTTGTAAGTTGCGTTATCAGAACATTCTTTAACAGCAGCTTCTCTTGCAGCAGCTTCTTTCTTCAAAGCAGCATATTCTTTAAGACCAGCAGCGCCAGTTCCTTTGTTTTGATTAGCTTTTGAAATTCTTAATGAAAAACTTTCGTACTCTGTTACAACTTTTTCACATGGATCAACTTTAGGTTCTTCAACCTTAGGAGCTGGTTTTTCTTTTGGAGTAGTAGCTTTTGGAGTAGTAGCTTTTGGTGTAGTAGCAACAGGAGCTTCAGCTTCTTCAACAGGAGTTTCAATTACTTCAACCATAGTTTCAATTGCAGTTTCTGTTGATGTTTCAACTGTAGCTTCTTTTTTACCACATGATGCAGTTAATGCAACTAAAGCAATTCCTAATAATAAGTGTTTTACTTTCATAATTTTCTTTTTTTTAAGTTATTAATCATTAATTTGACTTTGCAATAATACAAAATAATTTGCACTTAGAGTATATAAAATTTAAATAAATAATTTGTTTTACGCCTCCACAATAAATTATTCTTTTATAATCAATCTATTATCTTTTATCTTACCATGTAAACTAAATCTAAAAACATTGTATAATGCCTTAGTAATTAACCATAATCACACAAATAAGATATTTTTCTCTGGTTTAACTAATAAGTTTTATTTCTTAAAGATATCATTTTGTATCCTTATGGACTCTTGATGAATTGATTCAAATAAATCTTTAATAAAATCTTTATCCAATAAGCTTCCTTGAGTTCTTTCTAATCTTTTTTTTATCATTTCATCCAAACGCTTAACCTGAAGTATTGGAATGTTTTTTTCTTTCTTAATCCTTGCAATCTCAATTGCTAAACCCATTCTTTGTTTTATTATATTGATTAATTCAAAATCTAAGCTGTCAATCTCTTCTCTGATAGTAAATATTGGATTTATATCTTCAAAGCTATTTTGAGGAATCTTTAATTCTTTCAATAACATACTAAGGGCAAAGGGAGTGATTTGTTGGCTGCTATCAGTCAATGCTTGTTTTGGGTTATTATGAACCTCAATCATTAGTCCATTTAAACCAATATTTACTGCCGTTTGAGAAATCTCTTTAATC
>DUQY01000201.1 GCA_012837565.1 Bacteroidales bacterium
TATGTTACTGCTAAGAAAGAATTTAAAGATCTTTCTAAGATAGAAATTGTTTACGAAAAAAACCTACCAATATATACTGCATATTACAATAAGAAAGATATAACAAGAAAAGTATATTATAGTAAATACATGTACCTTAGTCAGTTTACGTTTCCTACTCAGATAACAGAAATATCTTATGATAGCCCTTCTGATTCAACAGTAAAAAGAGAGATTTATTCAAACGTGAAGGTGGATCAGTTTACAGACAATACACTCTTCGACTACAAGATACCTTCTTCAGCAAAACTAGTTAGCCCTTTTATTAAAAAATAATATGAAATCGTTTGTTTTGATTGTATTGTTTAGCTCATTATTTTCAATTAATGCTATGTCCCAATCCAAAGAAGATATAGATCATATTAAGAATGTAGAGTTTGAAAATAAAGAGTTTAGTGATAGAGTGGTGAACTACGGCTTTAAAGAAGGAAAGAAAACATATAACCCATTTTATCATATCCTTAGTTCTTCTATGTATTTATATCAAAAGATTATTAGTGCTCAACTTTCAAGTTCGTGTGCTTTCAACCCTTCGTGTTCTCAGTATAGCAAAGACCTTATAAAAGAGTATGGAATTATTAAAGGGACTTTCCTTAGTTCGGATAGAATAACAAGGTGCACGAGGATATCTTTGGCAGATAAGTCTTCATATCATTTTGATAAAGGAGATGGAAAGATGCACGAAAGAGTAGATAGGTATAGAAATAATCATAAAGACAGTAATAGATGCAACCATTAAAAACACTTCTATTATTAATTATCGTTTTCATTGTTTCTGCTAACATTTCAAAAGCACAATCAATAAAATATGCAAAGGAAGACTTTGACTTTGCATTATATCTACTTGGGAACGATATGAAAGAAGAGGCTCAAACTCTAATGACAAATCCTAATACGAACTATTTTAATTCAAAGCTTACACAAGATAGTGTAAATTACTTAAAAGGCTGGACATTCTACAGCTCAAAGGAATTAGTAAATGCATCATTATTCTTTGATTCTGTTTCAAAAGAGTCTGCCCTATATGCTAAATCTATATTCTTTAATTCTCTAAGCAATGCCCATATAGGAGATTATTCAAAATCGAATACAATACTAAAAAACTTCGCTGATACTACGAAAGATTTTAAAGAACTATATCACTATGAAAAAGCAGGCTTAGCATTACTGGAAAGAAATTATGAGAAATATAAATATCATAGTCAGAATTTTACTTATCAAGATTTTAGATTAATAGAACAAGAGCAAGAACTTAACAATATATATAATCAACTTATAAATCATAAGCATAAATCGCCATGGGTTGCAGGCATAGCCTCGGCTATAGTTCCTGGCTTAGGAAAGATTTATGCAGGAAGCTATGGGGAGGGAGTGTCATCATTTCTTTTAATAGGGTCACTAGGTGCAATAACAGCAGAGAACTGGATTAAAAATGGACCATTGAATTGGAAGACCATTGTCTTTGGTGCAATTGGAGCAGTTTTCTATGTTGGCAATATATACGGAAGCGTAACATCAGTAAAAATATATTATGAAGATTTCAATAATCAACAAAACATTTCAATACTTTATAACATTCATATTCCTTTGCGTACCATATTTAACTAATGCACAGGACTCAATATTTGAATTAGCAGATAGACTCTTTGAACAAAAGGATTACGATAATGCAGCACTTGAATATGAAAGAATAGTATATAATTCTTCATCAAAAGAAGAACTAAATAAAGCCCTATTTAAGAAAGCTGCAACCTATAAGAAGATTAATAATTATTCTAAGGCATCAAGAGATTTGGAAAGAATGCATTTGTTTTCACTAAGCCAAGATCTTCAAGAGAAATACTATTACGAAAAAATCCTATGCTATTACTTAGATGGTAAATTTGAAAAAGCCTCAATAACAATTGAAGATATGTATCTAAATATTGATAGTAGTAGATGCTCAAACACATATCTCTTACAGGTCTTTGTTTATAATGAATTGTCAATGTATAATGATGCAAAGATAAATGCTGATAAATGGGTAATGACTCTTGAGGGTAATCAAGATAAACTAAAAACAGAAATAGATAATCTATACGCTAGAGTACCTAAACAAAAGAGTGAGAAAATGGGAAGAGTATTAGCTTATGTGCCTGGCTTAGGACATTTTTACGCTGGTTATCCTGTTGAGGGTATTGCAGCTTTTGTAATTAATGCATCAGTTCTAACGTTTGGCGTATATAATGTCATTACTGCAAATTACATAACAGCCTATCTTGGTGGAGCTGGCATATTAAGCGCAACTTATTTTGGTTCCTACGAAAGGGCAAACCTCTTGTTGAGAAAGCATAACTATAAGTTAACCAAGACCTTTAATGATAATATAAGAAAAGCTTTATTGAACTAAAGCATTTCTTATATTATTGTTCTATTTCTTCTTCGTCTTCCTCTTACTCTTCAATAGCTTTGTCTATCTCATGAAGTCTGTCTACGTTGTCACATTCGGTTTTTACAACTTTCGATTGACAAGTACAGCCATGTCTTTCCCCTGTCATTGGGTCAACTGTTGAACATTGTTTTTTGAATTCTCCATTCTTTTTTATAAACATCTTTATGCCTATAAATGCAAAGCTTAGCAAAAGAATTGCTACTGTTATGCCAAATACTATTATTATTGTTTCCATCTTTTTATTTTTTGTTCGAAATAATCATCTCTTTTTGTTTTTCTCCTAATCCATCTAAATAATAAATAGATACATATATATATTAACGCAAGCGAGAGTAGAACTATTATACCTGCTATAATATTTACCATTGTTAACTTTTCCATAATCTATTCTATATTCTTGCTATCAATAATTATTGTTACTGGTCCATCATTAATTAAAGCTACTTCCATATCTGCTCCAAACTCCCCTGTCTTGATTTCATTTTCAAACTCTCTTTCAAGGGTTTTAATAAATTTTTCATACATTGGGATTGCAATATCAGGTTTAGAAGCTTTTATATAGGTTGGGCGGTTTCCTTTCTTTACGCTTGCATGAAGAGTGAACTGACTAACTAATAGGATTTCTCCACTAATATCCTTTACAGAAAGATTCATAACTCCATCCTTATCATCAAATATTCTTAGCTTGCATATCTTCTGGCATAAGAATTCAATATCTTTTTCTGTATCCGAGTCTTCAATCCCCAAAAAAATCAACATACCTTTTGAAATTGAGCTTTTAAGTTTATTATCTATCTCAACACTTACCTTTTTTACTCTCTGAATAACTACTCTCATTACTTATCCTCCCACTTTTCAAGCTTAAGCTCTTGGCCATGCATAATATTTAAATAGTTTGTATACCTATCAATACTTATCTCTCCTTTTTCAACAGCTGCTTTTATTGCACACTTAGGCTCATGCTCATGTGTACAATTATAATATTGGCAATCTTTTAACCTAGCTTTCATCTCAGGATAATAAAGTCCTACTTCTTCTTTCTGAAAGTTAAACATACCAAATTCTTTTATCCCTGGCGTATCAATTATATCTCCTCCAAAGTCAAGTGGGAACATTTCCGCAAAGGTTGTTGTATGCATTCCTTTGAGGTGGGCATTTGAAAGTTTCCCTGTTCTAAGGTTAAGGTTGTGGTCAATTGCATTTACAAGAGCCGACTTCCCTACCCCACTATGTCCTGAAAGAAGTGTTGTTCTATCTTTCATCATCTCTCTTAATAGATCTACATTATCACCCCTAAGAGCAGAAACCTCAACACATTTATAGCCTACATTTTCATATATAGCCATTATCTGGTTAGCGAACTCTTGAGCCTCCTGATTGTAAATATCAATCTTATTGAAAACAATGATTGTTGGAATTTGATGAGCCTCAGTTGTTACTAAGAACCTATCAATAAAACCTGTTGAAGTTCTTGGGTATGCAATCGTAACTATTAGAAAAGCTTGGTCAATGTTCGATGCAATTATTTGTGAACGCTTAGAAAGGTTGGTTGATCGACGAACCAAGGTATTTTTTCTTTCGTGGATATTAGCGATTACCCCTTCAATTGTTTCGGTTGGAGGAATAAAATCTACGATATCTCCAACTGCAATAGGGTTAGTTGATTTAATATTACTAATCCTAAACTTTCCCTTTATACGGCATTCAAACAATTCATTATTGTCTGTCCTTACAGTATAGTGGCTTCCTGTCGTTCTAATTACTTTTCCCGTTTGCATCAATGCAAAGATATTAGTTTTTTTAGACTTAAAAAAACTAATTCTTCTTTCTTTGTTTTAATTTCTTAGATCAGCGTATTAATTTTCTCTTTCTTTGTTTTAAAATTTTCTTTCTTTGTTTCATTTTATTGTATCTTTGCAAGTTAAATGTGAAACTAAAGACATTGACCGAAAAATTGCCGATGAAAAATATAAGAAACTTTTGTATTATTGCCCATATAGATCATGGGAAAAGCACACTAGCCGATAGACTATTAGAACGTACTGGAACAATTACTGAAAGAGAAATGCAATCTCAGATCCTAGATGATATGGATTTGGAGAAAGAAAGAGGGATTACTATTAAGTCTCACGCCATTCAAATGAATTATGAATATAAGGGAGAAAGCTTCATCCTTAATTTAATTGACACCCCTGGACACGTTGACTTTAGTTATGAGGTTTCAAGATCAATTGCTGCCTGCGAAGGAGCTCTGCTTATTATTGATGCAACACAAGGAATTCAAGCCCAAACAATATCTAATCTATACTTAGCTTTAAATAACGACCTAGAGATTATTCCTATTCTAAATAAAATGGACCTTCAAAACGCAATGCCAGAGGAGGTAAGCGACCAAATAATTGAACTTATTGGTTGTGATGATGAAGATATTATTAAAGCAAGCGGGAAGACTGGACTTGGAATTGATGAAATACTATCTGCCATAATTGAAAAGGTACCTTGCCCTAAGGGAGACCCAAATGCTCCACTTCAGGCCCTAGTTTTCGACTCTGTTTTTAATAATTTCAGAGGCATCGTTTCATATTTCAGAGTCCTTAACGGCACAATTAAAAAGGGACAAAAGGTTAAGTTCTTCCATACAAATAAAGAATATAATGTTGATGAGGTTGGAGTATTGAAGCTTAAACCTGAGCCACGCCCTACTTTAGGTTGTGGGCAGGTTGGTTATATTATTTCAGGCATTAAGACTTCAAAAGAGGTTAATGTTGGAGATACAATAACCACTGTTGAGAATCCTTGCTTAGAGGCCATTGAAGGATTTGAACATGTTAAACCTATGCTCTTCGCAGGTATTTATCCTATTGATGCTGATGACTATGAAGAATTAAGATTCTCTATTGAAA
>DUQY01000202.1 GCA_012837565.1 Bacteroidales bacterium
ACGATGATTTTTACAACTTTCATCAAAGATAAGAAAAAACCTCTATATAATATGTATAGCCTCTTAGTTAAAATATATCTACCTCAACAAGAATAATGTACTTTAATAGGCACAGAGTTGCACTAAGACAAGTTAGCTTAGTGCCAACACCTCCCCCTTCAAAAAATCCACAAAACAGAAAATCTAGCATAAACCCTCAGAAACGAAACGCCATAACAATTTACTGAAACGCCATAATAAAAAAATGAAACGCTGACTTCCTTCTTTTCTTTCAAAGATTCAATCTCCAATTCATGGCATGAATCAGTCAACATCATGCCATGATTCCACCCAATTCATGGCATGATTCTTTCCAATTCATGGCATGAATTGAAGACTGAAACAAAGCAGTAAAAGTTTAATATGGCGATATGACCCGTCCTGATTTTAGTTTACACTTGATAAAAACAGGTTGATAATATTTTTAGTGACAGATGTCCCTATTTTGTACAAAGATATAATTTATTCCGTCCTGCTGGATTTATTCTTTTCATTGTATTGCATTTCTCTTTCACGCGTCAATGATAGGAAAATGTGTTGGAATAGATTGCTATGTTTAAGGGAAAAGTTTAGAATA
This sequence comes from Bacteroidales bacterium, assembly GCA_012837565.1. Lineage (GTDB taxonomy): Bacteria > Bacteroidota > Bacteroidia > Bacteroidales > P3 > UBA10566. The sequence goes on from DUQY01000202.1 coordinate 617, forward strand.
AAGGGGATTAGTTGTTGTTTTTGTGGCTTGGATTAGTAAGGAATATGATGTGATGAATTAAGAGAATTGTAAAACTAAGGTTTATTTGAGTGAGGTGGCAGGTTACTAAGTTTTGATTTATTAGAAATTATATGGGGTGATTTATAATATTATTGGGGTTTTGGCGTATTTATATATAGGTTTAAGAAAGTAATCTATAATAATTTATATAGGGTTATGGAAGGAAAGAATAGCGATAATGTGATTTTGGAAATTGGTAATATTGGCTTTCATTGGAAAATGGAGGATCCTTTTATTTTCTGTGCTCATCATAAGGATGCTTTCCCTATTGGCAATTTGAATATGGGTCCTAAGGTTTCGCTTGAGGGTAGGAATATTGGTAGTGATTTTTCTGGTAAGGATGGCTTTAGTATGTATCATGGCAATATTGTGCCTGGCTTTCCTGAGCATCCGCATAGGGGATTTGAAACTGTGACTATTGTGCTTGAGGGTGTAGTTGATCATTTCGATTCAAAGGGGGCTTATGGTCGTTATTCTGATGGTGATGTTCAGTGGTTAACTACAGGAAAGGGTTGTCAGCACTGCGAAATGTTCCCTCTTATAAATCAAGACAGGGAAAACCCTTTGGAACTCTTTCAAGTTTGGTTGAATTTGCCTAAGAAAGATAAATTTGTTGAGCCTAACTATAAAATGCTTTGGAAAGAGGATATTCCGATTTTTGATATAGTGGACGAGAATAAGAATAAGACAAATATAAGATTGATTGCAGGGAGTTTTGGAGGAAGAAAAGCCTTAGAGCCTACGCCAAACTCTTGGGCAAATGACGAAAATAACAGGGTTGGGATAGTGATTATTAAGATGGAGCCTAATTCAAAGATTAAAATAGAGAAGGGGACTAAGACTATGTCGAGGAATCTTTATTTTTATAGGGGAGAAGGTATGATTAGTATAGGAAATACTAATATTTCATCTTCAAATCGAATAAGATTAAATGCTGAAAAGGAATTTGAAATACAAAATTTAGATAAACCTTCCTATATATTACTACTTGAGGGTGAGAGAATTGATGAGCCTGTCGTTCAACAAGGACCTTTTGTTATGAATAGTGAAGAGGAGATTTACAAAGCTATTCAAGATTTTAGACAAACTCAATTTGGAGGTTGGAAATGGGATAGACCAGATCCTATTAATGATATAAATACTGGTCGTTTTGCTCGTTATAGTGACGGGAAAGAAGAAATTAGATATTAAAAAAAGGAGGAAATATGAACGAAGTAAAGATAGTGCATGATGAAGAAGCGGGTTCTTTTTTATTAATGCTGGATGATAAACAAGTTGGTAGGATTGATTTTAATCTTAAGGGTAATAGAATGAGAATACATCATACAGAAGTTGATAAAGAGCAAACAGGGAAAGGTTTTGCAAAAATGCTTGTTGACCATGCAATAGCTTACGCAAGGGAAAACGAATATAAGATTATACCTATTTGCCCTTACGTTGTTAAATATATGAGAGATAAAGAACTTTACAAAGATGTTCTCTTTGAGATCAAATAATTGGGATAGAGTTTTATTTTAATGCCTTAATTATCCTTTCTGTTGCAAGTTCTGCACTGATGACAGCCATAGGAAGACCTGCACCAGGAAGGGTTGAGGCACCAACATAGAATAGGTTTTTAAACTCTTCGTCGAAGTTCTTAGGTCTCAATGCTCCAATTTGCGTGAACTGATGTGAAAGACCAAGGCCACTACCTCTAAATAGGTTAAACTGTTCTTCCCAATCATAAGGTGTATAAATAGTTTTTGTTATAATATTTGGCATAATATCTACTCCAATTCTTTGGGAGAAATCTTTTATTATGCTATTTACTATTTCATCTTTATCACTCCAATCTTTCTTATATTGTAGGTTGGGGACTGGACAAACAAAGAATAAGCTTTCACAACCTTCTGGAGCACAGTCTGGATTGTATTTAGAAACATTATTTACATAGTAGTATGGTTTTTCAAGAGCGTCTGGTTTATGCATAACATCTCTACCATATTCTTCAAAATTGGAGCCAAGAAAATAATTATGAAGATTTAGTTTATCTAACTTTCCTTTTATTCCAACATAGAAAGTAAGGTAGCCCATTGTCCACTGCATCTTTTCAAGCTTAGCCTCCGAAAATTTCTCTCTATGAAGAACTTCCCCTCTAAATAAGGCAGCATCTGAATTGATTAAGAAAACATCTGCATCGTAAGCTTTGCTAGCCTTATCTATAACCTTAGTGATTTTCTTTCCATCTTTTTCAACCTTAACAACCTCACTATCATAGTTGAATACAGCTCCGCTTTTCTCAAGTTCACTAACAAGACCATTAATTATATTATACATTCCTCCCTCTACATTATAATAGCCATCATGTCGGAACTCTGTATGGGAAAGCAAGCTATAAATCGCCATTGTGTCGAAAGGCGTCCTGCCAAGGAAGAAGGCTACTAATGAAATAATAGATCTTGCTTCCTTTGATGAGAAATGAGATTTTACATGATTGAAAAACGTATTAAATAGCTGAGGAACATGAACAGGATTAACTCCCATAAGCTTCCTTGCGTAATCAAAATTATTATCAAAGTTATTCCTAATTACTATATCGAAAGTATCTTCAAATAACCTCTTGCTCTTTTTCAAATACTTTTCCATCTTGATTTCAAAGTCTGGCTCAACATCAGAAAACTGTTCACTCAGCTTTTTTATATCCTTATATAGATGATATGTTTTATCATCACCAGAAAAATTAACACTATAAAGAGGGTCTAATTCTACAAACTTAAATGGGAGCTTAACGCCGCATTTGTCCATAAAATCTTTGAAAACAAATGACATACTGAAGAAGCTTGGACCTGTATCGAAAGTAAACCCATCTTTTTTGATTTGGTTTAACCTCCCTCCTGCTTGATTGTTTTTCTCAACAAACTCTACCTTATAACCTTGTTTTGACAAAAGCAATCCGCTTGCCAATCCGCCAAGGCCAGCTCCTACAATAATAATCTTTTTACTCATTTTATTTTTTTGTTTTAAGGAATTTAGGATATAATTCTTTACTTACC
>DUQY01000203.1 GCA_012837565.1 Bacteroidales bacterium
ATTTATATAAAAAAACGGGACGAGTATAGATATATTCGTCCCGTTTACATTTTTGTTTTAAATATATTTTATGCGGTAATTATAACCACATAAAGAATTTAGTATTGCCAACATATGGACGGATATTGTCATTAGCTGCTCCAATTAGCAAAACAACCCAGTCAACAAAAGGAACTACACCAAAAATACCTCCACAAGTAACAATATATAGTCCAAACATAAGATTGCTTGTTCCTAAATAGTGACGGTGAATTCCAAAACCTCCAACAACAGTACATATTGCAAATGCAGCCCAAGGATTAGGTGCATTTAAATAAGCAGACCCTGAAGCATTGTTTGCCATCATTGACCCTGCAGCAAATGCATTAATTTCTTGATATGCTACTTCTGTAGCAGTTGCAAATAACGCATCTACATCGTTATCATTGATTTCATACTTTTCTGCGAACGTAACTGATGATAGAGAAAACATCGCAACAAATAGTAAAACTAACTTTTTCATAAGCGTTTAATTTTGATTAATATGATTAATATGCAAAGAAAGTACTTTTATTTGAAATAAACAATCTTTTATTGTATTTTTATCAATTTTCTTTTAAGAACAGATACAAGCTAAGTATTAATCAAAGTAAAAAGCCATCAGTTATTAACTGATGGCTTTCCATATTATGTAAATTATTTTTATTAGAATTTGAATGAAAGACCAATTGTTCCATTAGTAATCCCATATCCTCCTTCTACATAAATACCAACTCTATTATTGAAGTAATAACGAAGTCCTGCATAACCACCTAGTCCAAGTCCGCTTTTGTGACTTCCAAGATAGTCATCATCATCAGAGCTCCAAATAATAAATCCAAGTAGTAGACCACCATAAACTTCTAAATTATCAACTATAGTATAGTTTAATTGACCTCTTAGTCCAGGGTAGAATATATTGTGATGATATTTGTAACTCCCCCATTTTTCATTATAAGAAGAGATACCTAAATAAGCTCCAACTCCGGAGTTAAGTCCGTTTAATCCGAAAACATTATTATAAACTCCCCACATCATAGATAATTCAACAGGGATACCATAACTACCAAATCCAACTCCAACACTACCTACTTTTGTTCCTTTTTGGAAAACAGGGGTTTGAGCTGAAGTGGAGAAGCTAATACCTAATGCTAAAATAGCAACTAAAATAATCTTTTTCATATAATTCTATTTATAAATTTCCCCTACTCTTTTATTGGCTTTTCGAGTTCCGCCATATACTTATTTTGCAAAGATAAATTAGTTTAATTTAATAAATACTATTTACTACTATTATTCTGCTTCTATTCTTTTATTACCATTGCTCCCATTGGGCAGTATTTCACGCATTTATTACAATTTATGCAAGTATCGTAGTCAATCACAGGATAATCTTCCGTATTTTGCGTTATTGCATTAACAGGACATATCCTTATAAGAGGACATACATGATCGTGTGGACATTTAGTTTTATCAAGTGCTACAGCCATAGTTTTATTTTTTTATTTAATAATTATTAGTATAAATTCTATTCAGGGTGCAAAGATATAAACATAAACATATATACCCAATAGATGCTTTCTATATCTAAATAGACTTAATCTATAGGTAGCATAAGTAAAAGCGTCTATGTTTTCTGAGATTGAAACGAAGAAAGAAAAGTTTGAAACAAAGAGTTGAGACTTTGAAACGAAGATTTATGAGATTGAAATGTGTAAATAAAAAAAGGCATTGATTAATCAATGCCTTTTGAGCGTGGACTTGCAGGGAGTCGAACCCTGGTCCAAACAAGAAACTAATAAGCTTTCTACATGCTTATTCTTTCATTAATTTTAGTGATTGAGACGGAGAAAGACACCCAATTCAATCCTTATCTTTTTTAATTTCGTAATTATGCCAAAGTCTCATAAAAACTATCTCTATTTTGCGTGCGTCCCTGTATCGTCGACCATAGAGAATAGGTCTTGGAGGAACGTTTTGCTCCGCACCGCTGGCACGGATTAAGCTAATCTACTAAACTTCGATTAAGCAGCAAAAGCGTAATTTGATTCGCCTGTTGTTTGTTTTGTAACCCTTGTTAAGGCATTTGTTACCTGTGCCTGCATGCTTACGTACCCATTTACCTTGCTGTCAAAACCAAACCAAGCCCATAGATATGTTGCGTATAGAACGTAGATTTACTATTCCTATTGTATATAAAAACAAAAAAGAGTCCTAAATAAAGACTCTTTAATTTATGTTTTCATTATTTTTTTGGCGGTCCGGACGAGACTCGAACTCGCGACCCCATGCGTGACAGGCATGTATTCTAACCAAACTGAACTACCGAACCATTTTGTTTTTTTAAGAGTTTCCTCTCTCAAAAGCAAGTGCAAAGATACAACGTTTTTTCTACCTACCAAATTTTTGTAGATATTTTTTTAATTATTCTTTTAGGTGATTAAATAAATGCCAGACTACTATTCCTGTAGTTACTGATATATTTAAAGAATGTTTTGTGCCATATTGCGGAATTTCAATCACTCCATCAGAATTATTGATAATATCTTGATCAACTCCATCAACTTCATTGCCCATAATTATTGCAATTTTTGAATCTTTATTTGGATGGAATTCATTTAGTTTTATGCTCCCCTCAGCCTGTTCTATGCTATAAATCTTATATCCTTGTTCTCTTAAATTATCAATAGCCTCTTTTGTTGTCAAGGTATATTCCCAATCAACTGTTTCTGTTGCACCGAGGGCTGTTTTATTTATTTCCCTATGAGGAGGCTTTGGAGTTATGCCGCAAAGATAGATTTTCTCAACCACAAAAGCATCAGAAGTTCTAAACACAGAGCCAACATTATTCATGCTTCTAATATTGTCAAGCACAATAACAAGAGGGAGTTTCTTTGTTTCCTTAAACTCCTCTACGCTAATTCTATTTAATTCTTTTAATGAGAGCTTCGTATTCATTGTATTCTTATTCCAAGTTGCATAAATCCTCTATCATCTGGGTCAAGAAGAGGAATAATGTATTTTACTTTCTTAAATATTTCAAGGTTTCCTTTATCAATACTCCAAGTTTCTCCTATTCTTATATTATTTATATCCTCTGGTATAATATCACTAACTACCTCTCTTTTCTCTTCAAGTCCTGTTTCGTCATTTTCAATAAGAATAGTCCTTTTTAGAATAAATAAATCATCAACCTCCTTTGGAGCCTTAAACTTTGTTCCATCTGATTTGAAAATTGAAGCATCTTTATTCTTAGCCTTAGCAAAGATAGAGTTGGAATAAGGATTTTGAACAGGATATTTTAGCTTCTGAAGAGAAATAACAGTATCTGGAATATTAAAATTATCTGGGTTTTCTTTAGGTTTACTTGTAAATTCAGTATTTTCTGATTCTGGGAATATCCAAAATAGTTGTAATTCTAAGGTATCAATCTTTTCATCAGTAAAACTCTTATAACGCACAAGGGTAGGGCAGTAGGCTTTTACATTCTTATCCAGTGCAAGAGTCTTATAGTCATATCTAATAAATTCTTCAAAATAATAAGTTGAAATATATGGCAGAATAAATTTGAAAACAGAATCTTTGCTTAACTTATTTCCAAACTCCTTTGCTTCAAATTCAATTACCCTCTTAATTACAGTATCTATTGATATTTCTCTCTTTCTTATATCGTATATTTTAACCCTCTTAGAACTAACCCCATCAATTATTATCTTAGCAAGCTCCTCCCTATAATACCCGGTAATATGTTCAAACTTCCTTGGATTAATACTATTGTAAATCTCCCATTCAGGATTAAATACTCCTACCTTATTATATTCGTGTTCAATGGAATAATTATACTCTTGAGCAAAGCCAGAAAAGGAAATAAATGATAGAACTAATAATATTATAATCTTTTTCATTTCACTACCTCCTTCTTAAATAATAAATTGGCATCAAACCCCTAAGACTTCCATCAAGACCAATAATCTGAATCATAGGAGAAATATAATTTACATTCTTAATAAAATGAAGTGTTGAGTTATCGAAATACCATTCGTCACCAAACCTCAAATAATCAAGATTATCAGTTGAATAATTCCCCTTAATTATAGTATCTTTTTGAATAATATTACCATAAGCATCTTGAGAATCTATGGTAGTCATCATTTCAAATTGCTTACGTTTGAGTATCTCTTGCCTAGTATAGCTTTCGGTTGAATTTGGCTGAGCATAAACCTTAATCAAACCTTCTTCAGCCTTTTTCATATATAATTCAAAATAAGGAATAGAATATTCAGGTTCCAAATGAGAGTCCCACCAGTGATAGGGCGTCTTATTATATATAGGTATAGTAAAATGAATATTCCTAATAAGACATAAAGTATCTTTAAGATTAGACCTACCCTTAGGATAAACCCAGCCAAGTTCGAAACGAAAATACTCATAAGGGACTAAATCATCATCCTTTAACTTAATAGAATCAATTCTAATTACAGGATTATAACCAATAACCTCTTTATTAATCATCATAGTTTTAGGGTTATATGTCCACTCTTCTTCAAATCTTATTGCCCTAACCTCATCTTCCAAAAGCTTCTTAGCCCTATAATCTCTAAGAGTATCTTTAAATGAAATAAGATAATCCTTCCTCAGGTTCTTCATAATTGTATCAAAAGATAAACTCTCTTTATCGAAGGTCTTAAAATAGAAATCCTTCGTTTTAGCCTTAGCAATAATAGTATCAATTGCCTGCCAAAAGAATCTCTTATCAACAATATAATCATAGGCAATAGAATCCTTATCAGAACCTTGTTCAATCCTAGATCGCATTATATCAACCTCATAAACAATCTTCTTAGAAAGAATCTTTTCCTGCGAAAAAGAATTAAAAGAAATTAGGATAGAAATCATCAAAACCCCTATCCTAAAGAGAGTTTTATCTTTCATTTTCCAAATTTTGTTTCAATTTATTCATAAACTATCTTCTATTTATTTTCCGCAAAATTAACGATTTCTTTTTTACTCATCAATATTTAAGGCTTTATTCTTACAACATTCTTCTACCTTGCGGATTATAAATACTTATAATATAATAAA
>DUQY01000204.1 GCA_012837565.1 Bacteroidales bacterium
ACCTGCGACTATGGGAAAACCAGGAGCAACTGGCGAAGTCATTGGGGCTAATGTTTCGGGAGTTAGCGATGTTAGTGGCTCAGTAACAACCAATGAAGAAGGAGTAAGTGTTATTACTGCAACTGCGACCGTTACTAACCCAGTAATTAAAAACTTCATCACAAACCTCCCTGGCGTAACATTTAATGGCGATGTGGCAACCGTTACAGACGTTAAAATTAAAGCAACAAACGAAGGATTTGAAAGCATAAAGGGATTTGACCCAGGCATAATTGTAAAATACAGCTCGGCAGTTGGTGACAAGTACTATACAAAATCAGGAAATGAAAGAACAGTTACAGCAGTATCAACTACTAACGACTATTCTTGGGATGGAATGAATATTAAAGTTATTAAAGTAGAGGAAAATATTCAAGCAAAAAACGGATTATCGAAAGTTACCTATTGGGCAAACCACAAATGGGGGATGGTTGGATTAGAGCTAAAATTCACTGACGGCACAATAGCCAAATTCCCAATCGTATTAGATGAACACAATTAATAAAACATTAAGAAACAAATCTTATCGATTAAGAATCTACGGGCTAATACTGGTTATAATAGCCTCTATATTGACAATATTATATATCACCACAGACCTTAGCTTAGAAACAAAAGTCTTTGCCATCAACTCCTCCTTCTTCGAAAGCAATTGGTTTACAATAGTCCAGACAAATATAGTAGAAGAAATAATGATGATTTTATATATCCTTGGGCTAAGTCTTATTTCTTGGTCAGTTTACAAATGCACAGATAAATCTAAATATTACTTACTAATAAGACCTGCAATCCATACCTTTTGGATTGTAACCACAATTCAAATACTAGCAATACTTTTCTTCTTTGGTTTTGGATTTGTAAGTTTTCTAATCTACAACCTCATAGCCTACCAAACCTTCTTCCTATTCTTCTATTTCATATTCAAGATAAAAGATAAGAGGGAATTCAAAAATAAAAAACAAACTAATTATGAATAGAATATTATTAATAACACCAGCCATATTAGGTTTACTATTATTTAATTCATGCAAGGACGAAGAACCAGAAGATAAAGATGTTCCTGTTAAAATAATACATAAGCTAAAAAGCCTTGTAGGAATAAGCCCTGAAGATGCTAAAATAATAATAATAAGTTGGGGACATACCTATCTAGCATCTGAAGACTACGGACAAAACATCACAATGCATAGCTTTGAGTCCAAACCCCCATCTAGTAGCTACTTATTATATGAAAAAAGCAATATAATATACCTATGCGAATACAACGAAAACACCAATAAATCTAATGCATTAGAACGTTTTGAACAATTCTCAGGACAAAGCATAGATTACATGTACAATAAAATCTACACATACGAAGGATCATGCAAGGATAACGACTATCAGACCACAGAATATCAAACACATCAAGCATTTAAGGACTATTACCTTGCAAACAAAACTGAATTACAATCCTGCTCTGAAACCTGGGAAAGAATAGAAGAAACAATCACAACCCAATATAAAGCAAATTACGAATCATACAAAACATATATAAGCTATACCGATAAGCTCCATGCACCAACTAGAGGATTTCAGAAATAACACTTACCCTAAAACTTATCCCTATCGTCTTTTTTGTCTTCAATATTCTTTTTGTGCTTCTTAATGATACGCAACTGGTGATAAGTAACGAAAATAAATACAGCTATTCCCAGTGGAAGGTAAAAGACCTCTTTGTTAACTGTTGCCCATTCTATAATGTAATCCATATGTATTGTAATTTTAATCTTTTAAATAACTTGGTTCTAATACAAGGATTCAAAATTACGAAATAAATTTAATTGTTAATGAATAATTGGCGGTTATATTTATTGATACATACATTTACATCTTTACACGAGAGGTATGACATTTTTAAATTGCAAAGCTAGTCCAATATAAAATCCTGCATATTATATAAAGATAAAACGACAGCATGACGATCTCTTTCCTATTAATAGCCTTCAGTAAAAAACAAAGGATAATTCTAATAGCAAAGGTAAAGAGGTAATCCCCCAATGAGTTTACTTATGGGGTTACCCTTTAACTATTAAGTTTTGGTTACTGGTAAATATATAGGGTAATTTACCAAGATAACCACTTTCCAAGAATGCATATTTCTGGTAGTATCCCAATATAAGTATTGGAAGCAACAAACTGATATGATTAATCTTGAACTTGACTCTAAAATCATTGTTTCGAAAACCTTTGAATACATGGAGGATTTGGAAGACACGGAAGAGGACTATGAAATAGCAGATTTTACTTAAGATGCTTTGTGTTTAGTGAATTAAAGAAAGAAGATACTGAAATGAAGAAAGGATTTAGCGAAACGAAGAAAGAAATCTGTGAAACAAAGAAAGAAAAAACACTAACAGATTTACATCAATTAACTAAAACAATGCGTGGTTTTACTCAAAACAATGCTTGCAATTCTAAAAGACTTCACCCTCTTTATGATAAAAATAAAACACATAGTGCTAATAAAAAACCTGCTGGTTCGCAATTAATGAAACAAGAAATATCGCTATGATATAGGGTTAGTCTAGAATTTCAATTAAATTTCTTTGTTGGATCTCATTGTCCTTAAAAGTTCTTCTCTGCAAGTGGAACTGAAAGCATCTTCAGGATCGAGCTCTATGGCTTTATTAAAGTCTGATAGTGCTTTGTCTTGGCTTGATTTATTTTGCGAATATAAAACTCCTCTGTATATGTATCCTGAGGAAGAGTCTGGCTCTAATTCAATTGCTTTGTTGAAGTCAAATAATGCTTCTTTATGTGTTTCTTTGTTTTTTGAATACAATCTACCTCTGTATAAATAGGCAGATGCATCTTCTGGGTCTAATTCAATGGCTTTATTATAATCCTCTAATGCTTGTTGAGATGTTTCTTCATTTTGGGCATAAAAATCCGCTCTAAAACAATATGCAAATGCATCGTCGGGTGATAGTTCTATGATTTTCGTAAAGTCAGCTAGTGCTTCTTTATCTGTTTCTTTGCTACGGAGATAGACGCTTGCTCTGGTATAATATGCTTCAATATCATCAGGGTCAAGCTCAATAACTTTTGAAAAATCGGCAATTGCTTTCTCTAGTTCATCATTTCGTAGATAATAAAGTCCTCTATTATTATATGCTTCAATATTATCAGGATTCAATCTTATTATACTAGAAAATAACTCAATAGCCTTGTCATCATCTTCCTCATCAAATGCCTCATCCATCAAACGCTCTAATTCTATCTCGGATTCTGATAATTCATCATAGTCTTTTTCTAAATCTTTCATATTCTTATTATTATACTGTGTTTTACTATTTTTGGTTAATTGATATAGGAAGATTATATAATTGTCTGACTGCGTTTGCATTTTGCTCAGCTGGAACCCATTTCGGCATCATCTCAACTACCTTTATTGCTGCTTCTCCAAGACCAAATCCTATATCTCTAACAATTTTAATATCAGTGATTGATCCATCTCTCTCTACAATAAAACTAAGAAAGACTATTCCACTTATATCAGCATGCAAAGCTTGTTCTGGATACTGAAAGTTTACAGCTATAAATTCAAACATAGCATCTTGTCCACCAGGGAATGAAGCAGACTTTTCTACCGCAATGTATATTCTATTTTCAATACTATTCTCAAAGTTAACATTTAATTCTCTAGGAATTGTCTCTATACTTTTAACATTCCCCAAATTATTAAAAAAATCTTCTCTTGTTTCAAAAACCTTCTCTGTTATACTGTCTTTCTTGACTTGTGAAAACGAAAGAAAAGGAAGAAAAAACATCATTATAATAAAAAAAATTCTTTTCATATTGCAAATTATTAAATATAAAAACTAATACTGAATATCAAGTGACAAAATTAATAATTATTTATTTGTCAATCTCTATTTTTTTAAGCAAATAATCTCTTTGCTGATAAGCATATTTATCTTTAGGATTTATCTCAATGGCTTTACCATAATCTTCTAAGGCTTCTGCATAGGTTTCTTTGTTTTGAGCATAGATATCACCTCTATAAGCATAAGCACTTTCATTTAAAGGGTCTAGATCAATGGCTTTACTAAAATCATTAAAGGTTTTATATTCTGTTTCTTCATTTAAAGCATACAAAAACCCTCTGGTTATATAGGCAGAAACAGTTAAACCATTAGCATTATAAGGGTCTAGCTCAATAACTTTCGAGTAATCATCAATAGAGTTTTGATATGTTTCTTCTTTATCATAATAAAGATCAGCTCTATTATCATAGGCAACTAAACAGCTATGATCTAACTTGATTATATTAGACCATAACTCAATTGCCTTTTCATCATCACATTCTTGTTCTGCCTTTTCAATTAGCTCATCTAATTCTGCTTCACTTTCAAAGGCTTTCTTAAAAATATCGTCTAAGCATGCTGTATTAACACGTCTCTTAATCCCAAGCTTGTTTTCCTCTTTCAGAAGGTCTGTCATATCATAAACATCTGTGTTTTCAGGATCTAGCTCAAGTACTTTAACATAATCGTCTTTGGCTTTTTCCTTGTCGTTGCTTAGGTCATGGAGGCGACCTCTAGTTATATAAAGCTTTGGGTTATTTGGGGCAAGTTCAATTGCTTTATCGAAATCAAAGAAAGCTTCCTTAAATGTTTCTATATCTTGTGAATATATGAATCCTCGTAAATAATAAGCATTGGAATTATTGGGATTTAAGTCTATGGCTTTTGTTAATTCTCTTAAAGCTATTTCTCCTTTTTCGTCTATATCGGAATATATAATACCTCTCAAATAATACATTTCAGCATTATAATTATTAATATTATTAGGGTCTAGCTC
>DUQY01000205.1 GCA_012837565.1 Bacteroidales bacterium
AAATGATATAAGGAGCAAATATTAGTAAATTATTATTAAAAGGAATATGTTAATAAGGATTTGCTTATAGTTTATTGATTAATTACCATTTAACTATGCCTAATAGGCTTAGTACAAATAAGGAAAGAATAATAGGAATTAAGTACCTAATTATTACGTAGTAAAACTTAAAACCTTTATTAAATAACAACCCATTATTAGTAATTTCATTTCTAACTAATTCTTTATTTGCAAACCATCCTACAAATACAATAATAAGTAAGGCACCAAATGGGAGCATAAATTTGTCTGTTATATTATTTAAGAAATCAAATAGGTTACTTCCAAATAATCTAATTGGAGAACCTTCAACTTGAGAGTATGCACATAAGACAGCAAGAATTGAAACGATAGTAGAAATCATTAGAACAGCCTTTACTCTTGTTGTTTTAAGTTCTTGAATAATAAATAAGCAAATGGGTTCAAGCATTGAAACCGATGAAGTTATTGCAGCAATGAAAACTAAGAGGAAGAAAAATATGCCAAATAGATTACCTGCAGGCATCATGGAAAAGACCAGAGGAAGAGTTTCGAAAACAAGGGTTGGTCCTGAGGTCGGTTCAATTCCGAAAGTAAAAACACCCGGAAAGATAGCAAAACCTACTAAAACTGCAATAGTTAAATCTGTAAGTCCAATTGTAAGCGCCAAAGAGGGTAGGGAGGTTTCTTTTTTAATATAAGCACCATAAGTCACCATACATCCCATTCCTAAGCTCATTGAGAAAAAGGATTGACCAATAGCAGTAAGAAAGGTATTTAAATCAATTTTTGAGAAGTCAGGTTTTAAAAGGAAGTCCATACCAGCCTTAAAGCCAGCAAGAGAGGTTGAATAAAGAAAGAGACCAAGAATAATTAATGCCAGCATAGGCATAAGAACCTTATTAATTCTTTCAATTCCCTTTTCCATTCCTCCAATAACAATTGAAGCAGTTAGACCAATGAAAATTAGAGCAGCAATAGTAGGTTTCCATCCTGTATTAATATAATCAATGAAGTTACTATGTATTAGCTCTGGACTCCTACCAGTGAAACCTTCGGTAAATGCTGTTTGTATAAAAGAAATAGCCCAACCTGCAACAACGGAATAGAACCCATAAATTAAGAACGACGTCAGAATGCCGAAAAGTCCAACTAAGCACCATTTCTTTTGTCGAGATAGTTCTTTAAAAGCACCAAAAGCATTCTTACGAGTTGAACGCCCAACCACAAATTCACTCATCATAATAGGTATTGCAATGGTTAGGCTACAAAGAATATAGATAATAATGAAAGCAGAACCACCATTGTTTCCTGCTAAGTAGGGAAATCTCCAAATGTTTCCTAATCCAACACAAGAGCCAGCCACAACAACTAGAGTTCCAAACTTAGAGCCAAAAGTAACTTTATTTTCCACAAGGTTAATTGTTAATTAAATACTTCATTTGATAGTGGCAAATGTAAGAATTATTATTAACAATTATATTAAAACAAATCTAATTTCTTACAATTACTTTTGAAGGAAGATAGGAAAAGTTTACCTTGTCTTTGTAATTGCCTTGTAAGTCGAAGACAAAAACCCTACCAGTTTTCGAAAAGTCATCAGCATCTGTTATATAAACCTCGTTACTAGATATAGAAATATCAATACCATAAGGCAAAACAATTTGACTCGTTATGTTAGAAGATGTAATAAAATCTATAGTATTTGTTGAGTTTGTGGTATGATTAAATATTTTAATTTTAGTTTCCATATTGTTATTGTAATCAACATTGGCAAAGATTATATTCATATTGTCCAAGACATCGAAGCTTAACATAGGTATTTCAAAGCTATCAACTAATTGGTCAGTAAAAGTATTAATAGTTTTAAACATAATATTAGAATAGTCGCCTTTAACAATCAAACCAACTAAACCAGGACTAAGTTCTTTTATTATTGCAGGGTTATCTCCAACTTCTATTTTCTTAATCTCAGTCATTGATATTATGTTGATAACAGAAACAGTTTTATCGTAACCTGCAGGACTGTTGAAATCTAAACCTCCAGAGTTAGTAACATAAAGCTTATCATTAGAAATGCAAATATCCTCAGGATTACGACCTACCTTAACAATTCTTCCAAGATTAAGAGAATAAGGATTTATTTCTAAAACATTTCCATCCACAGTACATAAGAAAACCATTGAAGCACTTGCACACAAACGAGAGGGCATTCGGTTAGTTCCGCTATTGTCAACTATTGGAATCCTCTTAATCAGTTTACCATTATTCTTATTAATTACCTGAACACACGCAGATCCTTTAACTGCAATAAATATATAATCATTGAATTCAATCATATCATTTCCTGTGTCACCTAATCCCTGACTATTTACTTTATTAAATATATCTAATATTATCTTATTAGAGTCCGAATCATAGAAATCTAAAGAAGAATTATTGTGACCATAAATACCTTCACAAAGAACAAAATATCCTTTGGGAAGAACTTCTTGTATAGGTTTATTATCAATAGTATCTTCAGTGCAAGAAACAAATCCGAAGCTAAGAACTAAAGCAATTAAGCTAAGAAACAATTTATTTTTTCTCATTATAAGTAAATTTTAATATTAATACGAAACTGCCTTTGTGGCATTGGATAATTAATAACAACCTCATAATTATCTCCTAATAGATTAAGGCAAGATAATCCAAGATTTATTTTTTGTTTTTTGAAATTAAAATCTTTTGAAATACTAATTGAATGATCTTGATAGGGTTTTAATAGATTTCTTTCGATGTTTTCAGGAAGAGAATAACGTGAGCCAACAAAACTAAGGGTATAAGAAAAATCAATAAATGGATGGCTAAGGTTAAGAAATAGAGTTCCAGAATGTAGAGGAGTATATGGAATTTGATTGCCATAAGTTACCGATTCTTTATTGGAAGCATCCACAACTCTTTGATAAGAATAAGTCCCACGAATTATTAAATCAATAGAATGAGATATATAAGCCTTAAACATAGTTTGCAAATCAATGCCATTAATATTTACTTGACCATAATTAATAACAGACCAGATAAATAAATTTCTTTGAGGCACAGCAACAATCTTATCCTTAACTCTATTATGATAAATATCTAATGAAACATTTATTGAACTTGTTTTGTAAAATCCCAAAGAACGTAAGTATTCAATATGAAGATTAAATTGTTTTGTTATCTCTGGCCTAAGTTTTGATTCAGAAACCTTATTAAAGTATAGGTCGTTGAAGGTAGGCATTCTAAATATATCCTTATAAAACAAACTAATAGTAAGGGTATTTTGAAAACTATAGCCAAAAGAAATAAAAGGAGAGAAATGGTTTTTGATTTGGGATGTAGAACTTAAATCAGATTTATCCTCAACTAATGTATGCAATATATTTCCATTAATTAATAGTTTTGAGTTATCATATAAAAGACTTAAAGCAGACAATGAAGAAACCCTTCGAGCAGTACGAACAAAGATATTAGGAGAACTAAGGTTGTTAAGAAAGACATCATTGCTAAGAGATGTAGAAAAGTCTTTGAAAATACTATACGAAACAACATTATTCATATAATACTCTCTTTGAAAATACTCATCGCTCTGATAACCCAAAGATGTTAAAGCTTTAGAGTCATAATAATGAGTATAAGAATAGAGAGCCTTCAAATGGTTTCTATATTGAAGCTTATCACTAAACTTATGCGTAAATATAGATTGAAGAAAGAAGTTTTCGTCCCATAGTCTTTGACCACTATTCAAGTAATATAGTGTAGTACTCATTGGTAAACCTCTTTCGGAATAGAAATAATAAGCTTTTAATTTAATATCTGATTTTGCATTAAAGCTACCAAACAAATTCCACTCACCACGAAAGCCAAAATAATCGGAGTTCTTTCTTATTTCTTTAGAAGTGCTATCGTTTTCATTGTTACCATAATGAAGCAAATAAGGATAGTTGCCAGAGGTATTATTAATATCTAAATCTAAAACCGATGTCCATATGTTATTTATCTTAAAAGCAGAATTAACTCCTAAGTTAGCATAATTAAAAGAACCATAACTAGTTTTTAGAATAGTTTTAAACCTTTCTGAGCTATCAAAACTTGGCTTAAGGGTCTCAATAAAAAAAGCATTTGAAGAAGCTAAGGCTCTTGCGGGTTGAAGATGAGAATATGACTGACCATTATATAAATTAATTTCTTTAATATTAGTAGAAGAGAACTTACTCAAATCCACCTGTCCTGTTTGAAAGTCAGTAACACCAATGCCGTCATAAATCACAGCACTATGATTTGACCCCAATCCTCTAACAGATATTGTTTTTAATCCGCCTATTCCACCATAGTCCTTAACATTTACCCCAGCAATAAACTTTGCAAGGTCTCCAACAGAAACGGTTTCAATCTTTTCAATCATAGTGTTATCAATCCTTGAGGAGGATTCCTTTTTAATAGGACTTCTCTTAATGGTATCGACAATCATAACTTCCTTTAATGTAGTTGATTTAATGCTATCTATCGTTTGAGCAAAACCAAATAAAGGACTTATGATTAATACTAGTAATAAATTGATTAATACTATGTTTCTCATTTTGTGTTAGACGTTTTTCCTTTAAGTTTTCAAAAATGGATAGCAGCATAGAGCCACTACCCAAGAGACCTAAAATAAAACTATCTTTTTTATATTAAAAAATGATTAGTTTTCTACTTGTAGTTGTTTTCTCTGTTATGATTTTAACAAAGTAAACTCCCTTTTTAGAAGATGATAAATCAACCATAATTGAATTAACTCTTCCATTTATTGATTGTTTTTTAACAATCCTTCCTGATAAATCAGAAATAATAATATCAGCACCAGAGCTCAAGCCTTCAATATTAATATTAAATACTCCAGAACTAGGATTTGGATATAGATTCATTGATATTTCATTTGCATTAATGCTGTTAATACTTGCATCATAAAGAGTTTTAAAGCTCATTTCTACTCCATATAATGTAGAAGTTGAACTTGTTGCAAAAGCACGGTAAACATAATTTGTATCTGAAAGTAAATTTGTTAGCATATAAGAAGTCTCTCCTTCATTGATAACAATATCTTCCCATACGCTTTGATTACTTAACTTATATTGAAAGCCTTTTTCAGTAATTGTTTGATTTCCTTCAAAAAAATCACCGTTAATAGTTGCTGAGTTTGTGCTAATATTTGTTGCAGCCAAAGTAGAAATATTCATAGGAAGATCAGGAATACCTGAACTTACGTTAATAACAAAATTATCTGAGCAAAAATAAGAAGGAGGGTTCATTCCATATCCACCATCATCATTACTTTCCAATTTAATCAAGACCTTTGAACACTCTCCCAAAGAAGAAAGATTTAGATATGTCCAATCCTTAACATTCATATTCAGTCCATTTCTTTTGTCTGCCAAATAAATAGAAGAAGTCCCTGTAGTATCTCCATTTTCATCATATCCATACGCAACCATCTTTAAGTAGCAGTTTGCTGGTAGGCTTGTGGTGTTATAGTTATAGGTACTCATTGAATTTGATACATAAACACCCATTGGCATGAATGCAGAATTATCATCCATTCTAATAATATTATGCTCAGCTGTTCCTGCATAATCGCTATAATAAGCATTAAGATAAACAGAATCAGGACCTTCTAAACCCATATTTGCAGAAGATTCGTAATAAGAATCAGTCGTTGTTGTTAAGTTAGATAAACCAAATCCAATAGCAAAACTACCTCCATAAAGACCTAAGGCCTCAAAGACTACTCCATTATTAATATAGTCTTTATGATAATTACCATTAGCATCAACAACTCCATTTGTAGAACTTACTATTTCAAAAGTATTAGTTTGAGAAAGCATTCCCTCGAAACTTGAAATCAAATAAGGCTCTCCACCATTCAAAACACAGACACCTGTCAAGTCAAATCCAGTTGAGGGTCCGCCAGAGGAGGCATCGTAAATTATATTCCCTTGAGAGTCAGTATCAACTCCACTGTTAACATCAATCAGTTTAACAAAACGAATATTAAACTTATCTAAGTTGGCATCGTCATCAATATCATCCAAATTGAAAGGAGTACCATTGCCAACCTCATATTTTCCAGCAAGATTATTGATTAAAGTAGGGTCAATGCCTGCTTCAGAACTAATATTGGAAGTGGAAGGAAAACGAAAATAATTTATTCCATCACTACTTACTTCCACAAAAGCAAGCTCTAAGAAGTCTGGAGTAAAGCCATTTTCAAATACTGCAAAGTCATAGCCCTGTCCATTAATAATTGGTCTATCGAAAGTAATGATAGCCTCACCATTTCTACCAAGCGAAATAGCGGATGTGGTAGTACTGTCTGGTCTTCCTTGAGCCATATAATGCTTACCATAAGATGCATAGTTGGTAGAAGATGTTCCTTGAAAACCTCTTTTAACCTCAATACCCTTTGCCCAAGAAACGATATTAGGATTAGAAATACTTATAGCTTGGCAACCCACTGTGCCAACGCCACCATCAAATTGTCCAAATCCAACGTTTGAAACAATTAACATAGAAACTAATAGAATGATTTTTTTCATACTCTTTGTTTTAAATGATTAAAAACTAGAGCATCGAGAAGAAAAATAAAGACAAATATTAAAGAAAAATCAAAAGATACACTCAATGAACTTTCTATTCGTCCTAAGCTCTTTCCTCGAAAGCTCAAAAACTTAATAATTCACTGGCAGGTCTTCTGACTTACTCCCAAGCATATCGCCTTCCCAAATCGTAAAATTCAGTGGCAAAAGATGAAATGCTTGTTTCTTTGGTGGAGCTTACAGCAGCGGGACTGTTTAGGTTTCTCACCTAATTCCCTTTTAATCCAAAAAGAACCAATAATGTTGCAAAGATATAACTTTTTTCTAATATGAGTCAAAGAAGAAATAGAAATAATTGAATAAATCATACTTTATTTATTGATTTTACGTTTTAAAAGACAGTAATAAATAATTACTATATTAGCTTTAATAAATTAGGGCACTTCTAATAATTACCACTTTGACAATCAAATAAATAGTTGTATCTTTGTGTGAAATATATAACTATGTCAAAATATAAGTATAAAACAACAGGAAATATAGGTTTGTTTGACCAAGAAACAATATCAGAGAAACTATCTTCTTTAGGTAATCCATTAGAAAAACTAGATGGTGTTATAGATTTTGAGATGTTCCGTAAAGAATTAGAGGAAAACATGCTTAATACAAATAAGAAAAGTACAGCTGGTTGTAAACCATACGATGTAGTTATGATGTTTAAGATTATTCTACTTAA
>DUQY01000206.1 GCA_012837565.1 Bacteroidales bacterium
ACTAAAATTATTATTAATGTCTTTGATTTCATATTTCTAATTACTTGTATATATTCAACTCTCTTATTTTTCTTTAATCTGCGAAATTAACTATTAATTTTCAAACAAAAGATTGAATTTGAAAATATCTTATTCCAAAATGGAGTATAAAATAAAAAACTGATTACCTTTGTGCTTTAAAACATAAAAGAAAATTAATCTTATTAATATTGACTGAAATGATTAATCTTAGCCCCATTAAGGAAGATATCAAACGTATTGCTGAAAAGTATTTTAATGAAATAGTTCAGTGTCGTCGTCATTTTCACAAATACCCAGAGCTTTCTAATTTTGAAGAAAACACTTCGGAGTTTATATGTTCTAAATTAGATGAGCTTGGTTTGGAGTATAAGAAAAACGTTGGGGGCTATGGCATATATGGTTTTATTGAAGGGAATAATCCTAAGAAAGACTGTGTTGCATTAAGGGCAGATATGGATGCACTGCCAATTATGGAAGAAACGGATTTGGAATATAAATCAGTTAACGATGGGGTTATGCATGCCTGTGGTCACGATGTTCATATGTCATCTTTGCTTGGAGCAATTAAAATAATAAATGATTTAAGAGATAAGTTTGAAGGAAGGGTGATGTTTATTTTTCAACCCTCCGAAGAAACATATCCAGGTGGTGCATTGAGGATGTTAAGAGATGGAATTTTCGATGAGGTTTTGCCATCTAAGATTTTTGCATTTCATACCACTCCCGAAATGGATTGTGGATATATTGGGATGAAAGAGGGAAAAAGCATGGCCTCAACAGATGAAATATACATTGATATAATCGGAAGAGGTGGCCATGGGGCAACACCTGACTTGAATATTGACCCAATTGTTGCAGCCTCGCATGTCGTTATTGCACTACAAACAATTGTTTCAAGAAATGCCTCTCCAACCATTCCAACAACTTTTTCAATAGGGAGGTTTATTGCCGAGGGAAGAACAAATGTAATTCCTAATTCAGTTCATATGGAAGGGATTATTAGAACCTTTGATGAGGATTGGAGAAAGGAGTGTCATGAACTTATTAAGCAGATTTCAACCCAAACTGCAAAGGCGTTTTCTGCAGAGGCAAAGGTGTTTATTGATCACGGATATCCTTTTGTTTATAATAACCCCGAGCTTACTAGGTTTGCCTTTGAGCTTTCAAAACAATACTTAGGGGTAGAGAAAGTATTGGATATTGATGCAAGAATGACCGCAGAGGATTTTTCTTATTTTGCACAGAAAGCCCCAAGCTGTTATTTTAGGGTTGGAACAAGAAAAGAAGGAAAACCGATAACAAATCTCCACACCTCAACTTTAGATATTGATGAAGAAAGTATTAAAAATGCAATGGGTATATTGTCCTATTTTGCGATTTGCTCTCTAATTTCAAAGTAATTCATCTTTTTAGTTTAACTTTGCATCTTAAATGTAATTTTGTGGGAGTAATCAGCATTAAAGGCAAGACCTTTGAAAAGTACATAGACAACGAAGAAATTAATTTAATCATTAAGTCTTTAAGCCAAAAGATTAATAAGGATTATTTTGGGAAAGAGATATGTTTTATTGTTATTCTAAACGGTGCTTTTCTATTTGGTACAGACTTATTCCGACAAATTGAAGGCTTGCCAACAATTAGTTTTATCAAAGTATCTTCCTATGATGGACTTTCTTCAACAGGAAAGTTAAAAGAATTAATTGGGTTAAATATAGATATTAAGGATAAGAATGTTATTATTGTTGATGACATAGTTGACTCAGGCAATACAATGGAAGTTATAGTTAAAATGTTGAAAGAAGAACAACCCTCTTCGATAGAAATTTGCACTTTAATATTCAAACCACAATCATTCAAGAAAGATTTTAACATCAAATATATAGGGAAGGAACTAAGAGGCGAGTTCATTATTGGATATGGGCTAGATTTTGATGAGTACGGAAGAAACTTAAAAGATATCTATCAGATAAAAAATGATATATAGAAATTCACTATTAACAAAACTGAAAACGCTATGTTAAGTATCGTATTATTTGGAGCTCCTGGAGCAGGAAAAGGAACTCAATCAAAAATGCTAGTTGAGAAATACAACCTCACCTACATTTCAACAGGTGACATACTTAGGAAAGAAATTGCAGATGGAACTGAAATAGGTCTGCAAGCAAAAGGTATCATTAACCAAGGAGGACTTGTTGATGATGAAATAATTGTTCAAATCATTGAAAAAACAATTGAAAACTCCACCACAGGTGGGATTCTCTTTGATGGTTTCCCAAGAACAGTTGTTCAAGCCTATATTCTAGAGGGATTGCTTCATAGAATGAATCGTCGTCTTCTTTGTTTGCTTTCATTGGAAGCTCCAAGAGAATTATTGATAGATAGGATGATTAAGAGAGCTTCAATTGAGGGAAGGGAAGATGACAAGAAAGACGTTATTCTAAATCGTTTTAATGAATATGATAACAAAACTATTCCTGTTGCAGAGTTTTACAAAGAAAAAGGAATCTATTGTCCAATTGATGGTGTAGGTTCTGTTAGTGAAGTGTTTGAAAGACTGGAATCAGTGATAGATAAAACCCTTGAAAATGCTTATAGAAATATAATTCTCTTTGGCCCTCCTGGTTCGGGAAGAGGCACTCAAGCAAAGAACTTAGCTGAAAAATATGAATTGGTTTATGTTTCAACAGGTGCAATGATTAGAGATGAAATTGAAGCTGGAACAGAAATTGGTAACTTATGTAAGCCTTATATAGAAAAAGGGAATAATGTTCCTGACCTAATTGCTATTCAGCTTATTGAAAAAAAGATTAAAAAGAACTCAAATACAAAAGGATTCCTATTTAAAGGATTCCCTTCAACCTATGTTCAGGCATATATTATGGATGGTATTTTAGAGAAAAAACATACTTCCGTAACTTGTATGATTGAAATGCAATCAAATTCACTTCAATGTGTTAAGAGATTAACTCAAAGA
>DUQY01000207.1 GCA_012837565.1 Bacteroidales bacterium
AGAAACATTGACAGTGCTTCAAAAAGGTGAAGACTTTGAAATTATAGTACAGCATGACCAAACAGGAAGTGCTTATGGAATTACTCTATCGAAGAACGCATACGAGCAATTACGCCAACACTTTGTTGTAGGGCGAAGCGAACAGTTATTTTGTCCTGATTGTAAGAGTAAAGCAAGAATGCAGAACGGTTTTATTTGGTGCGAAAATGACGATTGTGGCGGCATTTATAGGACAAAATAATTGCCACTAACGTAGTATTTACGAATGTTTAAAATAAATAGATTATGAAAATAACAGAATTAAGAATAGGCAATTTAGTAACAGTTGACAATCCAAAGTATCATCCACAACTCAAAGGTGTTTTACTAAGAGTTACTGGTGTGCAAGAACGGTCGATTAATGGAGCTATTGAAACGAGCGTTACTTTGGAGCATTCAGTGAAGTCTATGGTTGAGTATCAAACATACTCACAATTTATAGAGTATATTAAACCAATCCCACTAACCGAACAATGGTTGTTGGATTTTGGCTTTAAGGTCAAAAGGGAATTTTACGACAAAGGAAAGTTGTCAATATTGTTAGCAAACCTAAAGGATTACCACTCAAATGGGAGAGTATATTATAATTCATGGGCAATTATGGAAAGCCAGCCAAAATACGTCCACCAACTTCAGAACCTATATTTTGCATTGACACAAGAAGAATTAATTTTAAAAGAATACAAACTAAAAAACTGCGATATGAATGTTGACGAATTAAAAATTAAAGCTCTTCTCGAAGGATTAGAAGCTGAAAATATAGAAGAGTTTATGAGAGAGGCAAAAGTGGTTGACTATAGAAATTACGGTAAAGCATATATTTCAGCGGCAAGGAATAAAATAAATGAAATTATGAAAGAACCTTTGTTTGTCACAGAGGACGGGGTGAATCTTTTTGATTTATGTCAAACTGTTTATTTAATACACCCAAAAACATTTATGAAACAAAAAAGTGATTTAGGTTATTTTTCTACCAATGATTTAGATAACAACAAATTATTCTACCATGAATCAAAAGCAGACGAATATATTTGGAGGAATAAGAGGGTGTTTAGTTACAATGATTTAAGGTCATGGGATATAAATGGTGGAACACAAGAAGAGGCATTAAAAGTAGCAAAAGAAAAGAGTAAGCAATGAGTAATCGATACATATTGAAAGGGATTTCTAAGTTTGCTGAAAGGCATCTGAGTGTAGAGGATATAGAGTATTTAGAGGATTCGGTTGGTTGTGAAATTGAGCAAAGCGATAGCGACTTTATATTTATACTCCCTGACGGAGACCCTGTTCACGCTAACTTTATAATTGTAGAACAAATTACAAAGCAAAGGAGGAAGGAATGACAGCATTAGAATATTTAAAATACAGAAGTATAATTAGCAAGGATAGCAAAGATTTAATAATAGATTTTGACGACGACTCGGAAGTTAGCTTAGTTAAATTATTAGACGAATATTATGAGTTTAAATTAAAAGGAAGGAGTAAGGAATGAGATATATAGCAATAATGGGTAGCCTCGTATTTAAAATGGAATGGTACGATTACGGAACTCATTTTGTTGAGGGAGTGGTAATTGTCGACACGATAGATAAAAAATTTACAGTGGATGGTGTAAATTGGAGCGAAATTTCAGAATTTGAATTTTAAAGAAAGGAGTAAAGAATGATACACAAATTTGCAGAGATAACAGGCGTAACTGTTGAAGAGCTTAAGTCAAGAAAAAGAACACCCGAGATAGCAGATGCAAGAGCAATGTATTACAAGCTACGCAGAGAAAAAAGCAAGTGGGGGCTGAAACGCATAGGGGAGGATGTGAACAGAAAACACTCAACCGTATATGTAGGAATAGAGCGTATGAC
>DUQY01000311.1 GCA_012837565.1 Bacteroidales bacterium
CAAACAATCGACCAGCTTATGACTGCCGCTATTCCATCACTGCTAGGCATGGCTCGTTACAACTTCGCTGCTCGCACGATGACGCAAACAGAACTCGACAAACTGAAAACCAGCCTAGAACTGGTAGGCGACTTCGCCAGTAAAGCATCAAGCAAAACAAACGCGGCCGTTACATCAATCTTTGACAAAAGCAAAGGAGCAACAGAATGAATATCCAAATGTTTAGCCTGACTTACTACGTTGTTAATGTTGCCGCCTCTTGGCTGCCAGAACGTCGCATACATATAACCCGCGAGGAGGGCGGGGGATGGCTAGGGACAAATACAGAACATCCTTTTATTTGGGAATGGGAAACGCTAGAGGACGCTTTAGAGTCCTGCTGGTTAGAATGGTCAGAAACGGTCGAACACACACAAGCCCCCAGCGTGTAATACGGGGGCCACAATTTCCAAGTCATTGATATATATAGGTAATTAAAATGCAGTCTGCCTTGTTTTTTGATTGGTATTCGGCTTCAATTCAAGCACCAGTTGAAACTGTTGTAGGGCTTCTGCATCTAGCCTATAACGGCCATGTATGGGAGATAGCAACACCAAGACACGGCTATACCCACTCTGACAAACTTGTAAATCCAGCGGGTGACACGGTACTGCAAATTATGTACGGGGGTTCATCCCAAGGTTCAAAAGTGCATGTTTCCTCCTCTGGAGTTCACGCCCACCGCTTCGCCTGTGCCGTCCGTGAAGCCTTTCCAGTGCATGAAGTCGTCAGGGTTGACGTTGCTATAGATTATGACGATCAAGGCGTCTGGCGCTCTCTGTACGCTCATGGTGTCGCTGTCTCAACCGCTACATCTGTCTCGAATAGATTTATTGGTGAAGCTGAGACTGAAAACAATGACGTCACCGATTCCGGCCGGTCGTTATATATTGGTTCCAGGTCATCTGTTTCAATGATTCGGATATATGAAAAAGGCAAAAAAGACGATAAGACAAGACCTAACTGGGTGCGTGCTGAGTTCGAATTTAAGCCAAAAACAAACCGCTCGGCTTTCGCTCAAATGTCGCCTCTTGACATTGTGAACAATACAAAACTCGGTCGGGCATTCTTTAGTCAATTAGTCGGATCAGTAAAATCTAAGCCTGTCAAGTGTGGAACGGTACGGCTCGAAACCGATCACGAACGCTCGCTTCGCCACCTGAAAACCCAATATCAAAACATACTGCTCGCTGAACTGAAACGCCTAGACGGCTGCTACGAATCTCTCGGCCTCTCCCTGTTGTCTGACATTGCCTAAAAGCAAAGCAGCGAAACTGCAACCGCCTGCGGGCAGTCGCGCTGCATATCACCCACACCACACCCTCCCGCTCTGACACCACCATAAATCCCCCTTTTCCCTGCTCCATCGTTTCGCTGTCACGTGTACCGTTAAGCACGTTAGAGACGGTTTGTAAAGGGCGGCCGCAGGCCGTGCATTTCACCCTTTACGAACTGTTTCTAATGTGTAGGTATCGCAAGTGACGGCGGAATGATGGTGCTGGGAAACACCCTGCTCTTGAGTCGAGCTAGAACGCTGTGTATACTGCACACCTACACACACTACACACGGTGCACACCATGAAAAAAAGACTCTCAATCATGATCAACCAAGACACATACAACGCCATCGAGTCGTTCTCGCTGTCTATCGGACAAACAAAATCACAAACAATCGACCAGCTTATGACTGCCGCTATTCCATCACTGCTAGGCATGGCTCGTTACAACTTCGCTGCTCGCACGATGACGCAA
>DUQY01000208.1 GCA_012837565.1 Bacteroidales bacterium
ACAGTTTGATATGTTTATTTACCCCAATCGAAATCACAGCATATACGGTGGCAACACCAGAAAACATTTATACAATATGATGTTTGAGTATTTGGAGAAAAATTTGAAAGAGTAAATAATGTTCTCATCTTGATAGTAATAAGTCATATTTAAAATAAATATATCTAAATTCGGTTAGCGATATTTTCAACTTTTCAAGTGCATATGGAAGAACCTTTTAGATATATAACGCTCATTACCTATGGATTAATAGTTGTAATCTGGTTATATATATTTCTTTTCTTCGTCAAAGAACTATACAACAAACAAGATAAGTTGCTGAGTCTTTTACTCGTCATTCTAATAATTGATGCATTTAGAACGATATCTGAAGGTGTTTATTTTGGGTTAAGACATGCTTCTAAGGAAGGATTTATTCCCATAAGCACCTTCAATACATTAGCAAAACCAGAATATGTATTTCTTCCAAAATTTATAACCTTGGTAACTGGTGTACTGGTTTTGATTATTTTATTATATAGGTGGTTTCCAACGGAAATAAAACAAAAACTGGCAATAAAACATTTAATTGATCAAAAGAGTTCCGCATTATTAAAGAAAAATCAAGAACTAAGAAAAGCAAAAGAGAGAGCAGAAGAAAGTGACAAATTAAAAACAGAATTTCTCAACAACATGTCACATGAAATCAGAACTCCGATGAATGGTATAATAGGATTTGCCAATTTATTGGATGACCCGAATCTATCTTATGAAAAAAGAAGATATTATTCGAGCATTGTTAAAAATTGCAGCCATCAGTTATTAAGGATTATTGACGATATATTAGAAATTTCAAATTTAGAAAAGAAACAAGAAAAGCCAATCGACAAACAGTTTTGCATGAATGATTTCTTAATGGAACTGTTTTCTATTTTCAGTCTCAAAGCCAAGGAGACCGACATTTCCTTCACCATAAAAAAAGAGCTAAGCGATAACGATAGTCTAATTGTCACAGACAAAACTAAATTGCATAAAATATTAAGCAATCTACTTGAAAATGCTTTTCGATATACAACAATTGGATATATAGAAATAGGCTATAATATAGTTGACAACAATATTGTATTCTACGTAAAGGATTCAGGCATAGGGATTTCACCAGAAAATCATGAGATGATTTTCAAACGTTTTTCACAAGAGCAGAAAGAAATTTCACGTAAATGGGGAGGCTTAGGTCTTGGTTTAGCAATTGCAAAAGAGAACACAAAATTACTTGGTGGTGAAATTACATTAGAATCGGCAAAAGAGAAAGGTTCGACATTCTACGTCACTATTCCTTATATATCCAATAATACCTTAACTGTATAGTATATGAAAACACTAAAACTAATAATTATAATCACCCTATTATCAACAACCTCATTTGGACAGGACTTTGATAATTTAATGACAAAAAAGCAAGTAGACTGTTCTGACATTTCCTATAATAGCGGATTGTACTTTATAGAATATGTGCAGGAAAATAAGCTTGACTCTGCGAAATATCTTTTAGAATACTGGGAAGCTAAATGTGGAATGCGTGAGCCTATTTATAGAGCAAAGATACTGTTAGCATTAAAACAGAATGAATTTAATGATTCATTATTTTCAGATGGATCTCTTAATTATATCTATAATTATCAAAACCGCATGGATATGATTAAATATGCCAATTACTATTCATACGACAACTACAAACCCTATTATGGCTTCATTCCTCCAGGACAAGAGTTTGACACATTCACTCAAGATTTAGCCAAAACTCTAATGGGAAAATACAATCCTGAAAGCATTGAATACTTGATAACAGAATTTTATGGAGTAAACAGTGATACAATACTTTCAAAAATTCAAACAAAAGATTATGGTCAATCTA
>DUQY01000015.1 GCA_012837565.1 Bacteroidales bacterium
GAGAGCAATCTTTGGTTTGGTCTATGATTGTTGGATATTTTATCTTTATTCTCCTTACATTATTTTTGTATGGCACTGTTTATATCACTGTTATAATGTATGATATCTATCTTTTTCTAATATTATTTATCTGTAAGTTTAATTTTGAGCTTTACCGTTTAAAAAAATCACTGAGAAATGAAGAATAATATTAGAGTTGAAAGAGCTGTTTTGAAAATATCGCAGCAAGAATTAGCTGATAGGGTAGGTGTTTCTCGCCAAACTATAAATGCCATAGAATTAGAGAAATATGTACCTTCTGCTTTGGTCGTAATGAAAATTTCTTATGTATTTGGCAAACCCGTTGATGAGGTTTTCCAACTTGAGGATAAAGACTGGTTATAAGGATATTGGATTATGTCCATTAAATCTAAATCTCTGATAACATGAGTTTTAGTCTTAGCTAAATGAATCTTCGCTTCAGAAAATTAAAACGAAGATTCAGCAAATTCTTTCTTCGTTTCATTTCCCTAGTTCTTCGTTTCATTTAGGTTATAGAACAAAAAAAAGTCTGCATAATACTTAAGATAGTAATATGCAGACTTTAAGAATAATTTTATTCTATATAATTAGCTTTGTTTATTTGCTAAATCTAAGCCGTAGCCTTTTTTCTTATCAATTCTTTTTAGAACGATTGCAAGGAAAAATGCTGCAACTCCGAAACCTGCAAAAATAAGTTCTGGTACAGTGTAATCGTATCTTGCACCAGCTACGTTATTATGAATATCTGCTGCAACGCCTGGGTTTGAAACTGATAATGCATATCCAATTAACATTGGTACTAATAATAAACCAATGTTTTGGATATAGAATATTAAACCATATGCCGATCCTAAGTATCTATCTTCAACAATTTTAGGAAGTGAAGGCCACATTGATGCAGGTACTAGAGAGAATGCAACTCCTAAAATTACTATCGTTGCTATTGCTACAAAAGGAGTGAAAGCTGCATCTGGAACTAATGCAAAAATTAAATGCGAAACAGTTAATAATATTGCTCCATACATCATCATTGTTGCACCTTTTCCTTTAAAATCTAAGAAAGCACCAATAAATGGCGTAAGAACCATTGCTCCAATAGGAAAGAATGAAACGTACTTTGATGCAATTGCAGCATCAATGCTTAGTTTTGAAGATAGCATATCTGTAGCAAACTTTTGGAACGGGAAGATTGCGGAGTAGAACAAAACGCATAGTCCTGCAATAGCCAAGAATCCTGGGTTAGTAATGATTTTTCCAAGGTCAGAAATTTTAAATTCATCCTCCGGATCCATATCTCTTCCTTCTCCAGTTTGTTTGTCAAGAGCTTTATCCATAAATGTATAGATAAAGAAGGTGATAAATCCAACTATAAGGAATAAAACTCCAAAGAATACAGAGTTTGAAACTCCACCGGTTTTTGCAAATACTGGTGAAAGTTGGAATACTGCGAAAACTCCTAGACGAGCAAGTGCCATTTCAAGACCCATTGCAAGAGCTAGTTCTTTTCCCTTAAACCATTTTACAATAGTTTTAGAAACAGTTATACCAGCCATTTCAACACCTACACCAAATATAGCAAATCCAAAGAAAGCTAGTTTTGCAGAAGGTGGTACACTTACAATAAAAGAATCTAGAAAAGTAAAAATGCTAGTGTCAGCAAATCCTGGGGTTAGTGCAAACCACTTAATGGTTCCTCCGGCAAGCATAAGGATTGCAGATAGTCTTAATGTAAATCTTATACCCATTTTATCAAGAATAATACCTGATAAAATTAGAAATCCTGCAAATACGTTTAGGAAGAACTCAGATCCTCCAAGCATACCAAATGTTTCGTTAGACCAAAAATAAGGATCTTGTTCTAATAAAGTTTTTAATGGTGCAACGACATCAACAAAGAAGTATGCAAAAAACATTGTTGATGAAATCAATAGAAGAGCAATCCAACGCATTGTTTTGGAGTCTCTCATTGATGTGCGTAATTTTTCTGTCATTTTTTCAATTTTTAATGATTTTTCAATGTGCAAAGCTATAATATTTTGTTGATATGTGTTTTATTTAAGTCGATTTTATTTTATTTTCGGCTTTAAACTTTTGATTGTCTGAAAAATAATTCTTTTATGAAATCAATGAGGAGTAATTTTTTTGTTGATATTAGGGAGTTATAAAATAAAATTCTATCTTTGCACATTCTAAAAAATGAGTATTTTTAAAATAAATCATTATAATATATGCAAAACAAAGGTGCGATTAAAATTATTGTAATTATCTTTTCTTTGGTATGTTTGTATCAACTATCATTTACCTACTTTTCTAAAAAGGTAGAAAGAGATGCTAATGAATACGCTGTAAACAGCTATGCTAAGAACTTAGCTAAAACATTATCAAATGGAGATGGATTAAGAGAGCAAGAAATTTTCGACTCAATTTCTCACGAAAGAGAGTTAAATTACTTAGACTCAATTTCTGAAAAGACTGTTTATAACTTTCTTTGGATACGTCCTTTTACATTTAAAGAATGTAAGGCAAGAGAGATTGGAATGGGTCTTGACTTAAAGGGAGGAATGAACGTTAAGATGGAAGTTTCTACAGTAGATGTAGTAAGAAATCTTGCAACAAACCCTAATGACCCTGCTTTTTTGAAACTAGTTGAACAAGCAACAGAACTTCAAAAAGTAAATGGAAAGAATTTTTACACTTCTTTCGAAGAGGTCGTTAAAGAAACAGAAAAAACTAGTAAAGTAAATTTATCTGCTTTTTTTAGAGTTAAATTAAAAGAAAGTGGAATTACAACAAATTCTACCAATTCTGATGTTCTTTCTGCAATAAAGAAAGAATGTACAGATGCTTTCGATAGAACATACCAAGTTTTAACAAAGCGTATAGATAAGTTTGGAGTTTCTGAAATGACAATTCAAAAACTGGATGCTTCAGAAAGAATTCTTATTGAATTGCCAGGTGTTTCAGACCCTCAACGTGTTAGTAGGTTGTTGGAAGGAACAGCTCAATTGGAGTTTTGGTTAGCAGGTGATGCTGGTAAAGTTTTCCAATCACTAGGTGCTGCTGATGAATTCTTATCAAACTTAGGAGAAGAGGTTGATGAAACCTTAGTTGAGGATAGTCTTAATAATAATGTAGAGAAGCCAATTGCTAAAAAAGATACATTATTAGGTAATAAGAGACCTTTGTTGGATTTATTCACAAGGTTAAATAGAGGCGACTTAGCTCCTACAGTTGTTGGAACAGCAACTTCAAATTCGCAAAAAGAAATTAATCGTCAACTTGAAAGAGCTGCAAAGGTTCTTCCATCTGATGTTAAATTTCTTTGGAGTGCTCAGCCTATATCAAAAACTAACGAATACGAATTATACGTAATACAATATACTAATAAAGCAAAAAATGCTCTTTTAGATGGAGACGTAATTGATGACGCTCGTCAAGATTTTGACCAGCAAGGTCGCCCAGTTGTTTCAATGTCTATGAAAGCTGAGGCAGCTAGGAAATGGGGAAAGATAACTGGATCTAATATTGGTAGTAGTATTGCTATTGTTCTTGATGATGTTGTTTATTCAGCACCAAGAGTAAATGGTGAAATTAGTGGAGGCCGTTCAGAAATTTCTGGAAGTTTCTCAATTGAAGAAGCAAAGGACCTAGCAAATATCTTAAAATCTGGTAAGCTAACTGCTCCAGCGAAAGTTGTTCAAGAATCAATAGTTGGACCTTCTTTAGGAGAAGAATCAATTAGAGCCGGATTTATATCATTTATCCTATCATTAGTTATTGTATTTGCTTACATGCTATTCCTTTATAGTTATGGCGGTATTGCTGCTTGTGTAGCATTAATAGTAAACTTATTCTTCCTATTTGGAGTTTTAGCTTCAATAGGTGTTGTTCTTACATTATCAGGAATTGCTGGTATTGTTCTTATTCTTGCAATGGCGGTAGATGCTAACGTAATTATAAATGAACGTATTAAAGAAGAATTACGACTAGGTAAGAATATCAATAATGCAATTGCAGATGGTTATAAAGCATCATACTCTGCAATTATCGACGGAAACGTTACAACATTAATAACAGGTATAATCTTGGCTTATTTTGGAGCAGGTTCTGTTATGGGCTTTGCTATAACATTATCTATTGGTATTTTAACATCATTATTTACAAGTATATTCATTTCTCGTTTAACAATGGAGTGGATGCTTAGCGTTAAAGCTCTAAAAAACAAACTTACATTTTCAAATAAACTAATGGCTAATTTCTTAGTAGATCCAAAATATAAATTTATTGAATCTGCAAAGAAGCAATTAATAATTTTCGCAGCTATAGCTGTAATCTTAGTTGGTTTCATCGCGGTTAAAGGATTAGATTATGGAATTGACTTTACTGGAGGAAGAACCTATGTTGTTAGATTTGATCAAGATGTAAACGTTAGTGAAATTAGAGCTTCTCTGGAAGAAGAATTTGGCTCTGCGCCAGAGGTAAAAACCTTCGGACCTAACTACCAAGTTCAAATAACAACCGACTACAAGGTTAATGAGGATAATGAAGAAGTGAAGAGGGAAGTCCTTGAGAAGATTTTCAATGGTACTAAAGGTTTTTATGAAGACAAAAACATTGATATGGAAAAATATCAATCAACTCTAAAATCTCCTCTTGGTATAATTAGTTCTGAAATTGTAGGACCAACAATTGCGGATGATACTAAAACCTCGGCTATAATTGCGATTATATTCTCACTGATAGCAATGTTTATCTACATTGCAATAAGATTCTCTAAATGGCAATATAGTCTTGGAGCAATTGCAGCACTTA
>DUQY01000209.1 GCA_012837565.1 Bacteroidales bacterium
ATGCAAGAAAAGCCCTTATAACATATAGAATTAAGGTTCAGCTAAGAATTCTTGAATTAGAGAGACCATCACTTCAAAAGGTAGGCCAAGAGACAGAGGTTGAAGTAGAAATTGAACCTCAAGTTGAAGTAGTGGAGGTTGATAAATACAAAGACGTACATAATGCTAAGCCTGTTATTGTGATTGGTGCAGGTCCTAGTGGACTGTTTGCAAGTCTAAAACTTATTCAAAAGGGTTTAAAGCCTATTATTATTGAAAGAGGTAAGCCAGTAAGTGAAAGAAAAGTAGACCTTGCTCAAATTATCCGCCAAAATGAAATAAATACAGAATCGAACTGGTGCTTTGGAGAGGGAGGAGCAGGAACATTTTCTGACGGTAAGCTATATACTCGTTCCAATAAGAGAGGGAATATCAATGAAGTCTTAGACATTTTTGTTGAACATGGAGCAGACAAAGAAATAATGATAGATGCTCACCCACATATAGGAAGCGATAATCTTTCTGCAATAACCAAAAACATTCGTCAGACAATAGAAACTCATGGTGGAGAATATCATTTCAACACAAAGGTGGTTGATTTAATTGTTAAGGATAATAAAATTAAAGGAGTTATTACTCAAAATGGCGATAAGATAGAAAGCGATATCGTAGTTCTTGCAACAGGACATAGTGCAAGGGATATTTATTATTTATTTAATGAAAAGAACTGGGCACTTGAGGCTAAGCTTTTTGCAATGGGAGTAAGAATAGAACATCCACAAGAGTTAATAAACCAAATCCAATATCATACACCAAAATACTCTAAACTACTTCCTCCAGCTACCTATAATCTTGCACATAATACTAAAGATAAGGATAGAGGAGTCTTTTCTTTTTGCATGTGTCCAGGAGGTATGATAATCCCTGCCTCAACTGGTAAGGAAGAACTTGTTGTTAATGGCATGTCTAACTCACTGCGTAACTCACCATTTGCAAACTCTGGCATTGTTGTTAATGTTAAGGCAGAAGATGCAAAGAAATATTCCGAATTTGGAGCGTTGGCAATGCTAAAACTCCAAGAAGATACAGAAAAGAATATGTTTATTGCTGCAGATAAGACAATGGTTGCACCAGCACAGCGCCTAACAGACTTTGTAAAAGACAAGAAATCATCAGCTCTTTCGCCAAGCTCATATCTTCCAGGACTTATTCCTAGCAATATGAATAATATCTTACCAGAATTTATCTCTACAAACCTTAGGGATGCATTTCTTCACTTTGGCAAAACAATGAAAGGATTTATTACATCAGAAGCAAACATAATAGGGCTTGAATCACGCACCTCATCCCCTGTTCGCATACCAAGAGACAAAGACTCACTTCAGCATATCCAAATCTCAGGCTTATATCCATGCGGAGAAGGTTCTGGTTACTCAGGAGGAATTACATCAAGTGCAATTGACGGCATAAATACAGCAGAAAAGATAGCAGAAACCTATAAATAGTTAGATTAAAGCCATAAAAAGCTAATCTTTTTCAATTATTGCAACACATCTAAACCCTATTGGATTATCAGTAGGGTTTATTTTTTTGTCAAGAACATACTCATTAACATTATCAGTCAAACCATTAATCTGCCCTCTTTTCTTTAACGTTAATTTAGATAAGGGAGGTTTATTAGTTATCTTTGCATAAGAAACTGCCTTTGCATAATCAAATTCTGAAGGAAGGGAGAAGGTGATTTTTTTAACCCCCTCTACCTTATAATTACAAACATCTGTCCTCCACTTACAATAATCCAGACACTGCTCATAAGAAAGACCAACCATAGGATAATGACAACAAGCCTTTTTACTAGATTTCTTATTAAAACTAATATGAATTGATAGAGGCGAATAAGAGAAAAACTGATTATAATGCAATTTGAATACAACGGTATCAAAGATTGTTGAAGCAAACTCTTTAGAATCTTCCCCGTATTTGTTTTTAGTATAATACTGATACTCTCTCCAAGCATCAATTGATACCTCTGCATTATCCATATACTTCATTTCCTGACTGTCAATCAATGACATATAAGGAATATTTTGAGCCTCGGCACTCATATTCCCCAATAGTAAAATACTAAATACCAAAATTATAATACATCTTACCTTATTCACTGTTCTAATATTATAGATTTAATTTCATTTTTATACAACTAATAGCATAACGCCACTAGGAAGAAAATTATTATAA
>DUQY01000210.1 GCA_012837565.1 Bacteroidales bacterium
GATATAGATAATTCTCATACCCAATGGCTACTAAAAGGAGTTACAAAAGGTATTGGTGATTATGGCAATGCTTTTGGAGTTCCAGTTGTAGCAGGAGAAGTATTTTTTGATCCATGCTATGAAAACAATCCTCTGGTAAATGCTATGAGTGTTGGGATTATGTCAAAGGATGATTTAATTTCTGCAATTGCCACTGGTAAAGGAAACCCTATTTATATAGTAGGTTCTGCTACTGGCAAGGATGGAATTCACGGAACAAGTTTTGCCTCAGCTGGCATTACAGAAAACTCTGCTGATGATATTCCTTCAATTCAAGTAGGAGACCCATTCCAAGAAAAACTATTATTAGAGGCTAGCTTAGAATTAGGCAAGAGTGGTGCAATAATAGGAATGCAGGATATGGGAGCAGCAGGTATTATATGCTCAACCAGTGAGATGAGTGAAAGAGGACTTTGTGGTATGGATATTCATTTAGATAGAGTTCCACTTCGTCAAAAGAATATTGAACCATGGGAAATCTTGCTTTCAGAAAGTCAAGAAAGAATGCTTGTTTGTGTAAAGAAAGGACAAGAAAAGATTGTTGAAGATATATTCGCTAAATGGGACTTAAACTGTGCTAATATTGGAGAAGTAGTTGATGGAGATAGTTTAAATTTCTATTGGAATAATGAATTAGTAGCAGATGTTCCTGCTTCAACACTTGTTTTGGGTGGAGGTGCACCTCAATATGATAGAGAATCGAAAGAGCCTGCATATTTTGCTGAAACATTTAAGTTTAATATTGATGAGGTTGAGGAGCCAGATTTTGAAGAATGTAAGAAAATAGCTCATTTTATTATTTCTCATCCTAATATTGCTTCAAAAAGATGGGTTTATCAGCAATACGATTCCATGGTAGGAACTCGTAATATGTCAACAAATCGTCCTTCTGATGCAGCAATAGTTAATATTAAAGGAACTGATACTGCAATAGCAATGACAACCGATTGTAATGGTCGTTATGTATATGCTAATCCAGAAATTGGAACTCAAATTGCGGTTGCTGAGGCTGCTAGAAACATTGTTTGTTCTGGTGGAGAGCCATTAGCGATATCAAATTGTTGTAATTTCGGAGACCCATATAACCCTGAAACCTTTTGGCAATTTGAAAATGCTATAAAAGGGATGGGCATAGCTTGTAGGAGATTTAACACTCCAGTAACTGGGGGTAATGTTAGTTTCTACAACCAATCTTCAATTAATGGTAAGATTGAATCTGTTTTCCCAACTCCAGTAATTGGAATGATTGGTGTGCTTGAGAAGAAACTTCACACTACTTTAGACTTTAAGAAAGTTGGTCAAACAATATACCTACTAGGTAATGTGGTTAATGATATTAATTGCTCAGAATACTTGTATTCATATAAAGGAATTAAATCTTCACCTACTCCATATTTCGATATAGAAGAAGAATATAACTTACACCATACATTAAACGGATTGATATTAGAAGAGCTTATTGCTTCTGCTCATGATGTTAGTGATGGAGGTTTGTTTACAACCCTAATTGAATCTTCAATGCCAAATAATTTTGGTTTTGATATCCTAACAGATAGTGAAGTTCGTCTTGACTCTTATCTATTTGGTGAAGCACAAGGAAGAATTGTAGTTAGCATTGATCCAGAAAAAGAGGATGCTTTCTTAGATATGATTCGCCTAACAGGAGTTCCTTGCTGTACAATAGGTATAGTTACAAAGGGAAGTATACTTATAGATGACGAAGACTTTGGCAATATTAAAGATTATAAGGGAAAATACGAGGCTTGTTTTCCAAGTAGAATGGAAAAATAAGAAAGAATAAATAAAAGAATAGAATGATGAAAAGAATTATATTATTATCACTTGCTAGTTTAATAAGCTTTATGGCTTTTTCTCAAAATGATGGGATTAATCCACAAATGCTAGAAAAGATAAAGCAAGGATATACTAGTACCACTCAAGATAAGGCTCTGCGAAATGCAATTGCAAATAATTCAATAGATAAATTGGTTGCAAACCTTGACAATGAAGCAAATTACGATACTTATTTCTCTAATAGAGTTAAGACAAAAGGAGTTTCAGATCAAAAATCATCAGGAAGATGCTGGATGTTTAGCGGATATAATGTTCTTAGAGCAGAAATGATAGCTAAGTATAATTTAGGGGAGTTTGATTTCTCTCATAATTATTTGTTTTTCTATGATCAATTAGAAAAATCAAACCTTTTCTTATCTCTTATCATTAAACATAAAGATGAGCCTTTAGATAGCAAGCATAACGACTGGTTGTTAAAGAATGTTCTTTCTGATGGAGGACAGTTTACTGGAGTTAGTGATTTAATAACAAAATATGGTTTAGTTCCTTCAAGTGTTCAGCCTGAAACTTATAATTCAGAAAACACAAGAACAATATCTAGCCTAATGACTCTTAAATTAAAGGAATATGCTTTAGAATTAAGAGGAGCTAATAATAAAGACTTAGAAACTAAAAAAGTTGAAATGCTTTCAACTATATATAGGATGTTAGTATTAGCTTATGGAGAGCCAGTAAGAGAATTTACATATACTCTTCGTAATTCATCAGGTAAAGAAATATCAACTGATAAATATACTCCTAAATCTTTCTATGATAAATTCATAGGTAAGGACCTAAACAAGACTTATGTTATGCTAATGAACGATCCAACTCGTCCATATAATAAACTTTATGAGATTGAGAACGACCGCCACGTAGCTGATGGGTTCAATTGGAGATATATTAATTTGCCAATAGAAGATATTAAAGAAATGGCAATAGCTTCTATCAAAGACTCAACAATGATGTATTTCTCTTGTGATGTTGGTAAATTCTATAATAGAGGAAAAGGTTTATTAGACGTAAACAATTACGATTACGCTTCTTTAATGGGAACATCATTCTCAATGGATAAAACACAAAGGATTCAAACCTTTGCAAGTGGTTCTTCTCATGCTATGACACTTTGTGCTGTTGACTTAAACAAAGACAACAAACCTAATAAATGGCTAGTGGAAAATAGTTGGGGATCTTCAGCAGGCTTTCAAGGGCATTTGATAATTACCGATGAGTGGTTTAATGAATACATGTTCCGCTTGGTTGTTGATAGAAAATACGTGTCTTCAAAAATACTTAATATCTTAAATCAAAAACCTACAATGCTTCCACCTTGGGATCCTATGTTTGCAGAGGATATTGATTAGTTTTATTATTTATTTTATATTTAGATTTTAGAAAGGGTTTGTATGAAAATTAGGATTCTATTCGTTCTTATATTGTTTTTTTCAATTAATGCTTTCTCTCAAGAGATAGATCCAATAGATCATTTTAGCAGTGATTCTATTTTTGATATTGAAATGGGAGAAGATGAGATTGAAAATGATGAAGAATCGATGGAGGTTGATGTTAAGGATGAAGTTAGTAAGCAATCAGTAAGGTTTTGTGAAGAATTACTAAGTTACATTAATATATTAAGAGATAAGGATAGTTTAGTTTATCATTTTTCAAGAACAATTGGCGATAATGAAATCTTACCAATTGTTGATGGGATAAATAAATTAAATATAGATAGGAAGTTTGAAGTCATTTTTCATCCAAATACAGACAAAGTCCTTTACGTTAGGGAAATGGTGTTAAATGAAAATCAAGCATGGGATTATATATACGAGAACATATTTGATGAAAATGGAGTTGGAAGACTCTTCATTAGACATTATAGTACTTTTAAATCAGTTTGTGCAGAAGTAGCTTTTGAGCTTTCAGAGTATTTCTTTAATGAAAATAATGACTTAATAAAGAAAACGTATTCTGCTTTTGATGGTCAACAACATCCACTTGATATTGAATATTGCTGGATGGATAGGGAAGAGTATTTAAAATATAAAACCTTTACTGAGCTTAACTCAAGGTTTAATTTGCCATTAGAAGGGCTTTTAGGGAATAATCCATTAGATAAAGAGAATAAAGATTTTGACGATAAAAGAGAATTAATTAATTCTTTAGTCCCAATACAAGAATAGACTTAATGAGATTAGTTATTGATATAGGAAATACGAGAGCTAAGGTTGCTGTTTTTTCATCAAGAACATTGTTCCTTGTTGAATCATACGATAAGATTTCTCTTAACGATATCAAAAACACAATTGAAAGATTTCCAACTATAAGAAAATCAATTTATTCTTCGGTAGCTAATACAGACCAAGAGATAGAAGACATTAAAGATTATTTAGAGCAAAAAACTAAGTTAATAATTATGAATGAGAACTTAACTTTTCCAATCATAAATCATTATCTTTCTCCAAAAACTTTAGGCAAGGATAGATTGGCAGGTGTTATAGGAGCTAAGGGTTTGTTCTCAGATGATGATTGTTTGGTTATTGACTCAGGGTCTTGCATCACAGTAGACTTTATTGATAAGGAAAGCAATTATTATGGAGGCTCAATATCTCCAGGGATTAATATGAAATATAAGGCATTAAATACTTTTACTGAATCTTTGCCGTTAATAAATGATAAATTTGAAAAACAAGATATAACAGGAGCTGATACAGAGGGCTCAATTAAATCAGGAGTGTTAAATGGAACGCTAATGGAAATAGAAGGATATATAAAGTATTACTGCTCTAATTATCCTGATATAAAAATCTTGTTTACTGGAGGAGATGCACGTTATCTCCAAAGTAATTTTAAAGAAAACACAATACTCGAGGAGCATTTAGTTCTTCTTGGTTTAAATATTATACTTGACACTAATGCTTAAAAGAAAAATTAATTATCTATTAGTTTTTGTTGCAATACTTGCAGCATTTCCCATTTTAGCTGAAGCACAATCGGTTATTAGCTCTCCTTATTCTCGTTTTGGAATAGGAAGCGTAAATCCTTTTAATAATTCAATCAATAATGCTATGGGAGGAGTTGGCTACGGTTTCCAAAGAAACAACTCAATAAACTATATGAACCCTGCTTCCTATTCAGGAATCGACACAACATCTTTGGTGTTTGATATAGGATTTTATTCCGAATGGTTGTCTATTAAAGATAATCAATATAAATCGAAGGGTAATAACACAAACCTATCTCATATTTTAATTGGATTTCCAGTTGGTCAAAAATTAAAATTTGCACTAGGAATAATGCCAATGTCTTCCGTTAACTTTACAACAATTAAAGATTCAGTTTCTCCTGATGTAGGTAAATACAGAGAAACGTATTCGGCAGATGGAGGGTTAAATAAAGCAGCATTAGGGTTTGCTTATGAGCCAATAAATAATTTATCGTTTGGAGTTAATTTTGAATATGTTTTTGGAAACTACTATAATGCCTCAACAACATCATTCCCTGATTCATCATATATGTTTTCTTCAAGAGTTGAAAACAACTATCACGTTAGGGCATTTAATTTAAGCTTAGGAATACAATACTTCCAACCACTTAAGAATGGAGATAAAATAGGAATAGGAGTAGTTTATGACTACCTTTCTAAATTCCCAACAGATAATATCTTATCAAGCTATACTTTCACGCAATCAGCAGGATTAGAATACCTAAAAGATTCAGTATTAGAAACAAGATCAACCAATTCAATTACTTACCCTTCAACAATAGGACTTGGTTTCTCATATGAAAGACCTAATAAATTCTTTATTGGAATAGATGGTAAATATGAAACATGGTCTGATTTTATTTTTCCAAAGGAAGGATACCTAAACAATAATTTAGTAAATAACTTGAAGGTTTCTCTTGGAGGAGAATGGAAACCCGATGCTTATGGCAACTTCTTTAAGAAATCAATTTATCGTTTTGGCTTTTTCTACGATAATGGAATGCTAGAGTTATATAATACAAGAATAAGTCAATTAGGAATAAGTTGTGGATTTGGGTTCCCGATAAAGAAATCCAACACAATGATAAACTTAAGCTTTGAATATGTAAAGAAAGGAACAACGAAAAACAATCTACTACAAGAAGATTATTTCCGTTTAGGTCTATCATTTTCAGCTAAAGACCTATGGTTCTTTAAGAGAAAATATCAATAAAACAATATCAATAAAACAAAAATAGAATAGCAAAAAGAAGATGAAAAAGATTTTAACACTATTAATGTTAACAGTAGTATTAAGTATTACTACAAAAGGGTTTGCTCAACAATATGGAGAGACGCCAAAAGACAGTATCGATTGCATAATGAATAACTCTCTATATCAAGAGTTTTATAAGCAAAAGAACTATAAAGATGCTTATGAGCCATGGAAAAGTGCAGTTACTGCATGTCCAAACAATCACGTAAATCTTTATATCCGTGGTGCTGTAATTCTCAAAAACCTTATCGTTCAAGCTAAAACCCCTCAAGATCAACAAAAACTTATTGATGAGTTAATGTCTCTTTACGACAAAAGAACAATAGCTTTTGGGCAAGAGGCTAACAATATAGCACGTAAGGCAAAAGACTTATCAGAACTTAGGCCAAATGAAAAAGAAAGAGTCTATAATCTTTATAAGGAAGCTGCACAAAAGAGTGGTGAAAAAGGAATTGAACTTGACGACCAATATAAGCCATTATATTTAAAAGCTTGTTTTGATTACCTACATTCAATTTCTGCAAATGATGAACAAATGTCGCCTCTTTTCGATGCTTATGATTTTTCATCAGATGCTTTAGAATTTTCAAGAAAACAAGCAGTTGAAGCTGGAGACGATAAGTCAGAAGGAAAAATTGCTGACTATCTTGCAGCAACAGAACAAATAATTGAACCATTTGCATCGTGCGATAAAATCATTCCAATCTATCAACCAAAATTCGATAGAGAACCTAATGATGTGGAATTACTTAAAAAGATTACAACCAACTTAGAAAGAAAAGGATGTACTAAATCAGACTTGTTTTTTACTGCAACTGAAAACCTTCATAAATTAGAACCAACTTCAAGGTCAGCATTTATGATGGGACAAATGCTTGCAGTCAAAGGTAACAGCAGAGGAGCAGCAACATATTTTAAAGAAGCACTTGACAAGGCTGAAGATAATGATGGAAAAGCAAAAGCATGTATGTTATGGGCTCAAATGCTTATGGCATCAGACCAATATGCAGCAGCTCGTACAGCATTTTACCAAGCTTCAACCTACGATAAATCAAAAGAAGGAGAAGGACTTTATTTTATTGCAACAATGTATTTAAGTTCGGCAGCATCTTGTGCATCACATGAAGGAAAAATTAGAGGAGCAGCTTGGGCAGCATACGACAAAGCAGCAAGAGCAAAATCAATAGACCCTTCATTATCTGACAAATGCGAATCATTAATGCGTACCGCAGTTGGTCAATGGCCAACAACTGAGAGTGCTTTCTTTTATGAAATAGCAAATGGTCAATCCTATACCGTTGGATGTTGGATAGGAGAATCTACAACTGTTAGATTAAGATAATATCTAAAAAACTTTGTGAAAGCTAATAAAAATATAAATAAAATTGTGAAGATAAATCTATTGATAGTTATAGGTTTATCTTCACTTTTGTTTTTAAATAGTTGCACAGGCAGAAGTCCATCAGGAGAAAAGGGGATTATCGGCAAACCAATTCAAATTGTTA